>CAZJMO010000072.1:0-11449 GCA_964547085.1 uncultured Fibrobacteraceae bacterium
GGACGAGGAGATCTCGGTGCCGAACGGAACGGATAAAAGGGAGATTTTGCGGTTTGTGGGGTAGGAGGGAAGCGGGTTGGGGAGCGGGGCAGCTGATACGGCACAAGCCCCCTCTCGGGAGCTCGCAAAAACTTCATAAGTCGTTGATTTTGCTGGAGCTGGTGTGCGGACTCGAACCGCAGACCTGCTCATTACGAGTGAGCTGCTCTACCAACTGAGCTACACCAGCTCCGAGTATTCGACTGTCGTAAGAGGTGGTGCCTGGGGGCGGACTTGAACCACCGACACCCGCATTTTCAGTGCGGTGCTCTACCAACTGAGCTACCTAGGCACCAGACCGGCCGGAAGACCAGCCGGGACGGGCAATTAAACATCCCGGGCCACCCCTTGTCAAGGCGAGCGGGCCGGTTTTCCGGACGACCGCGTCAGGCCGGCACCGCGCCCGCCAGTTCCTCGATCTGGTCGATGACCACGTCGATGTCGAACGGCTTGTAGAGCGTGCGATCGGCGCGCGACCAGGTGGCGACGAACTTCTCGCGCTCGACCGAATCAACCTTGCGCGCGGTCAGGAGCATGATCGGGAACGACCGGTTCGCGAGGTCGTGGTCCATCCACTCCTTGAGCAGGCGACTGACCTCGTAGCCGTTGCAGCCGGGCAACATCACGTCCAGCAGCATCACGTCCGGCTTGATCCGCTTGGCGGTCTCGAGAGCCTCCAGGCCGTCGGCGGCGGTCGTGACCTCGAATCCGCGCAGGGCGAGACTGTAGTCGAGGGTCTCCAGGATGTCCCGCTCGTCGTCGACGACGAGTACTCGCAGGGCGTTGTCCATCGTGGTCCTCCAGTTGCGGGGCCGCAGCCCCGACCGTGACCCGTCGCTATCCGACGGGGGTTCCGAAACGGTCGGCGTCGGGAACGAAAATCTCCGACGTCGCGTCCTCCAGGTCGTGCCAGCTCGTGCCGGCCAGAAGTCGTGAACTCTCCGGCGCCGACGTGGCCACCTGCCACGCCGCCTCCAGACGTCCGGGATCCAGGGCGACCGCGGCCCAGAGGCCGGCGGCCAGTTGCCAGCAGGGCTCGCCGGCGGTTCGAAGAAGATGTCGCGGCGAGTCTCCGCGGGCTTCGCGAGCGAGGCCGCTCATGAACTCGCAGACCTGCACGCCGGCGGCATCGAGGTCCCACGGTTGCACCTCGGCGAGGCGACCGCGGATGTCGAGACGGACCGGGCGGAAATCGGCGCCGGCGGCGGTCGCCGCGGCGATCATGGCGTCGAGCCGGCGGCCCGCGCCCAGGACCCGCCCGCTGCCCGGTTCGCGCGGCAGCACCAACCAGACGGTGGTGCCATGACCCGGCTGGCTGGTCAGGCGGACCTCGCCGCCGTGCGCCTCGGCCAGGCCGCGCGTGATGTGCAGCCCCAGTCCCGCGCCCGGCAGCCGCAGCGTCTCGGCGCGGTCTTCGCGGGTGAACGGCTGGAACAGGGTCTCCAGGAACTCCTCGCTCATGCCCATGCCGCTGTCCTCGACCACCAGGGTGAAGGCGTCCAGCGGCAGACTCATTGCGCGGGCCAGGCGCGCGCCCCGGCCAGGCGTGCTGTCGGCGCGTTCCTGCAGCCAGACGCGGACCAGGCCGTCCTTCGGCGTGTACTTGATGGCGTTGCTGACCACGTTGTGCAGCATCTGCTGGACCTTGTCGGCATCGACGCAGGCGCGGAAGCTCGCGGGCACGCCGGTCGCGTCCAGCGCGATACCCTTCTCGCGGCAGGCGACCGCGAACATGCCCAGGTCCTCTTGCAGCAGGGCGCCCAGGTCGACGGTCTCGGCGTTGATGGCCAGCTTGCCGGCCTCGGCGCGCTTGGCGTCGAGCAGGTCGCCCAGCAGGCGGTTCAGACGACCGAGGTTGCGGTGCGCGGTGCCCAGGAAACGCTCCTGGTCGGCGTTGAGCGGACCGGTGTCGCCGCGCAGGACGAGGTCGAGGCTGGTCTTCATGGCGGTCAGCGGCGTGCGCAGTTCGTGGCCCAGCATGCGCATGGTCGCTTCCTGGCCGGCGGTGTCGGCCTCGGCGGCGGCGACCTCGTGGAGCGACACCAGGCGCGGCTCGCCGGGTTGCTGCGCGGGCGTCATGGCCACTTCGAGACGACGGTCGCGACTGCGGGAAGCCACCAGGACCTCGCGCTCGGCACCCGTCATGTCCAGGTGCTGGACCGCGCCCGCGAGCCACGTCTCCCATTCCTGGCCGTTGCGGCCGACATTGCCTTCGAGCAGCGTCCGGGCGTGCTGGTTGGCGGCCAGGACCGTACCGGAGCGGACCACCGCCAGCGCCGTGGGCGCCTCATCCCAGCCGTCGGCGCCGGGCCAGGCCCGGCCGGGCGTCCGGGCTTCGGTACCGGCGGTCAGGTGGCCGCGGGTCGTCAGCCAGATCAGCCGCGCGTCACGCACCAGCGGGTGCGCCAGATCCATGTCCCGACCGCGGCCGGCGAACAGGGCGAAGCAGCAGCGCGGACGGTCGTCGATGTCGGCGGTGAAGGGAAGAGCCAGGGCCCACTGCAGGTCGAAGCGACGCAGCAGCGGCGCGCCTGGCTGGAACTGGTCCTCGTCGAGCTGGACCCAGCGGGGATTACGCTCGTGCGCGTCGATAACGCTGTTGCGGCCGCCGAGAGCCTTGGTCAGCGTGGCGAGGTCGAGGCGACGGGCGCGGCCGGTCACCAGTTCGAGGCACAGCGCGTCGGGCCCGTCGGACCAGGATCCGATCATGGCGACGTCGCACGCGTCGGTACGCACGGACAGGCGGCAGGCCGCCTCGAGCACGGACTGAGGGGATTGCGTTTCCATCAGGGCAGCGGCCAGGCGCAGACTGTAGGCGCGGTCCGTTCCCTTGCGGGGACGGCCGCGTCCGAACAGGCGAGCCAGGTTGGTCGGCATTTTTTGCTCCCGCTCCGTACCGTCGAACGGTCCCTCAATCGTGCAACGGATTCGGTGCCAGCAAGTTGTGGTTTCCGGCGGGCGCCGCGAACGACGCCGATGCCGGAAACTTGCAACCGCTGTGCCAGGATGGGATCAGGCGGGATAGCCGGTGGGATTCTCGCGGTGCCAGGCCCAGGCGTCGGCCAGCAGACTGTCGACGTCGCTGCGCTGCGGACGCCAGCCGAGCAGCTCGCGGGCGCGGTCGTTGGCGGCCACCAGGCGCGCCGGGTCGCCCGCACGACGCGGCTGGACCGGCGGCTGGACCGGCAGGCCGGTGACGCGGGCGGCCGCAGAGACGATCTCCTGGACCGACTGGCCGTCGCCGGTGCCCAGGTTCAGCGAGGTCAGGCCGGGCTTCTCGGCCCACGCAAGCGCCAGGGCGTGCGCCTCGGCGAGGTCGCGGACGTGGATGTAATCGCGGATGCAGGTGCCGTCGGGCGTGGGATAGTCGTCGCCGAAGACGGCAAATGTTTCCTCCGCGTGCAGCAACGACCGCAACAGGCGCGGGATGAGGTGGGTTTCGGGGTCGTGGTCCTCGCCACGACCGTTCCACGCGCCCGCGGCGTTGAAATAGCGCAGCGCGACCGCGGCGAACCCGGCGGCCCCGGCGGCGTCGGCCAGGGCGCGCTCCATGGCCAGCTTGGTCTGTCCGTAAGGGTTGACCGGTTGCAGCGTCGCGTCCTCGGCGATCGGCACCTGATCGGGTTCGCCGTAGACCGCGGCGGAGGACGAGAACACGAAGCGCCCGGCGCCGCCGCCGGCCACGCGTTCCAGCAGCGCCAACGTGCCGGCGACGTTGTTGCGCCAGTACTTGAGCGGGTTGCGCATCGATTCGCCGACCAGGCTGAAGGCGGCGAAGTGCATCACGGCGTCGAACGGACGCGCGAAGACGGCGTCCAGCGCGGCGGGGTCGTGGAGGCTGGCCCGATGCAGGACGGTGTCCGCGGGCACGGCGTCCAGGTGGCCGGTGGAGAGGTCGTCCAGGATCTCGACCTGGTGTCCCTGCTCGCACAGGAGCGCCGCGGTGGTGCTGCCGATGTAGCCGGCGCCGCCGGTGACCAGGACGCGCATCGCTAGGTCCTTTCCGCGGGACGCCGCGCGCCGGCGAACCGCTTCTTCAGATACTGACCCGTGAGGCTCGAAGCCTGCGCGGCGATCTCGCGCGGCGTGCCCTGGGCGACCAGCTTGCCGCCCTGGTCGCCGCCGCCCGGACCGAGGTCGATGATCCAGTCGGCCTGGGCGATCAGGTCCAGGTTGTGCTCGATCACCAGCACGGTGTGCTCGCGGTCGACCAGCTCGTGGAGCACCGACACCAGCGCCTGGACGTCGTCGGCGTGCAGGCCGGTGGTGGGTTCGTCCAGCAGGTAGAGGTTGCCCTTGCCGGACGGCATGACCAGCTCGCGGGCCACCTTCAGGCGCTGGCTCTCGCCCCCTGAAAGTGTCGGCGCGGGCTGGCCCAGCTTGAGGTAGCCCAGGCCCACCTTCTTCAGCAGCCACAGCTTGTCGGTGATCGACCCCTGCCCGCCGAAGAACTTGAGCGCCTCGGCGACCGTGAGATCCAGGACGGCGGCGATGGTCAGGCCGCGGTAGCGGATCTCCAGCGTCTGCGGGTTGAAGCGCTTGCCGCCGCAGTCCTCGCACGGGACCTCGATGTCGGCCATGAACTGCATCTCGACGCGGTGGAAGCCCAGCCCCTGGCACTCCGGACAGCGACCGCCCGCGGTGTTGAAGCTGAAGCGGCCGGCCGGATAGCCGCGCGCGAGCGACTCCTTGGTGCCGGCGAAGAGGTCCCGGATCGAGCCGAGGATCTGCAGGTAGGTGGCCGGGTTGGAGCGGCTGGTCTTGCCGATGGGCGTCTGGTCCACCTGCACGACCTTGCCCACGGCGTGCCCGCCCTGGATCGCGGTGAACGGATGCGAACGCCCGGCGCCGCCCAGGACCTTGCCCGTCAGGCCGTCGTGGAGACAGCCGTTCATCAGACTGCTCTTGCCCGACCCCGACACGCCCGTCAGCGCCGTGAAACGCTGCAGCGGGATCTTCACGTCGACCTCGCGCAGGTTGTGCAGGCGCGCGCCCTTGACCGTCAGCTGCGCCGTGCGCTCCGAACGCGGCTTGCGCCCCTGCGTGCGATCGAACTCGCCGCGCAGGTAGCGCGCGGTGATGGTGTCGCCGTGGTCCAGCAGGTCCGCCAGCGGCCCCTGGAAGACGACCTCGCCGCCGTTGTGCCCGGCGCCCGGCCCCAGCTCCACGAAGTACTCGGTGCTGCGCAGGACGTCGAGGTCGTGCTCGACCACGACCACGGTGTTGCCGCCCTCGACCAGGTCCCGGAGCGTGGCCACCAGACGGTCGCAGTCGGCGGCGTGCAGGCCGCACGTGGGCTCGTCCAGGACGTAGAGCGTGTCCACCAGGCGGGAGCCCAGGCTGTTGGCCAGGTGGATGCGCTGCGACTCGCCGCCCGACAGCGTCCGCGTCAGGCGGTCGAGCGTCAGGTAGCCGAGCCCCACGCGTTCGAGGAAATTCAGCCGCGAGAGCACCTCGTCGAGCACCTCGCCCGCGATGGCGCGGTTCTGCTTCGTCAGCCGCAGGCCCGTCATCTTCTTCAGCGCGTCGGTCACCGCCATCTGCCCCAGCTGGCCCAGATCCATGCCGCCCACCTTCACCGCCAGCGCCTCGGGCCGCAGTCGCGAACCGCGGCACTGCCGGCATTCGGTGTCGCTCATGAAGCGGCGCGTGAAGAAGCGGTGGTGCGCCTTCTTCATCTCGGCGCGCATCTTCTCGAGGTACGGGATCACGCCGGTGTAGCCGCGGTCCTCGGCCTCCAGCACGGCCAGTTGCTGCTCGCGCTTGAGCTTGGACCAGGGTTTGTCGATGGGGATCTTCTTGCGTGCGCAGAAGCGGTACATGCCCGACAGCTGCCGCGCGAAACTCTCGGTGCTCCAGGGCTTGACCGCGCCGTCGCGCAGGGAGAGCGCGGCGTCGGGGATGATCCGCGCCTCGTCGAATTCCAGCTTGTTGCCGAAACCGCGGCAGCCCGGGCACGCGCCCTCGGGCGAGTTGAAGCTGAACAGCCGCGGCGACGGCTCGGGATAGACCGTGCCGCAGGCGTTGCAGACCAGCTTGCTGGAATACTCCTGGCTCTCGCCGTCCTCCTGGCGCCGCACCGTGACCCAGCCGCCGGACTGTCGCAGCGCCAGTTCCACCGCCTCGACGAACCGCGACCGCACCTTCGCCGCCAGCTTCAGCCGGTCGACGATCACGATCACGGTGTCGCCCTTCTTCGGCGGCTTCACGCCGTCGGCGGCATCCTCCAGCCGCACCACCTGGCCGCGGATCACCGCGCGCTGGAACCCCTGCGCCAGCAGCGACTCGGTCCAGCCGTCCTGCCCGGTGGCTTCCTGCGGATAGCCCACAAGCACGGGCTCGCCGTCCGCACACCACTGCCGCACCTGCCGCCACACCGTCTCGGGCGTCTCGCGCGTGACGATCTCGCCGTCGTTGGGGCAGACGATCTTGCCGGTCCGCGCGAAGAACACGCGCAGGTAGTCGTTGATCTCGGTGACCGTGCCCACGGTGGAGCGGCCGCTGGTGACCGCGTTGCGCTGCTCGATGGCGATCGCGGGCGAGATGCCGTCGATCCAGTCGACGTCGGGCTTGGGCAGCCGCGCCAGGAACTGTCGTGCATAGGTCGACAGCGACTCCACGTAACAGCGCTGCCCCTCGGCGTAGAGCGTGTTGAACACGAGCGACGACTTGCCGCTGCCCGACAGCCCGCTCACACCGGTGAGCTTGCCCCGCGGAAAATCGACATCGACGTTCTTCAGATTGTGTTGGCGCGCGCCCTTGATGCGGATCCAGTCGTCCATCCGAGGCCTCTTGTTGGTCGGCGATTCCCGGCGGCGAGAGGGATCTCGCCCGAACTTGACAGGATAGCAGGGAAGCGGAGGCGGGGAAAGTCGGGGTTTCATCCTTGTCGGCAATCAGACGATGTCGGTTCTCGAAGACAGGAACCCTCCGGCCGCCGTCGACCGGAGGGTTCCATGGTGCGAAACGGGTCTTCTAGTCGACGGTGATCGTCTCGTCCGTTCCGTCGCTGGCGGTCACCCGGACCTGGTCACCGACCTCGGTGTCACACAGCACCATGGCGAAACTGCCGTCCCGCGCCGCGCCGGCCGACGCCGTTGTGCTTCCCGTCAGGTTCTCCACCTCGACGGTGGCCACAGGCGCCACGGCGCCCGCCTCGCCGACGACATTGGAAGCGCCGCCCACGAACGGCGCCGCATCGGCCTCGGCGATGGACAGGCCTGCGAACATCGACCCGGGCATGCCCTGCTCCAACTCGGCAAGGGCGACGGCCATGGTCTGCGGCGGGTTCGTCGAGTCCTGGAAACCCCAGTGCAACAGCGCCACGGTCTGACCGGGCTGCACGGTCACCGAGGACCAGAGGTACTCGATGTCGTCTTCGCTCTTGGAGGGCACGGCGCCGGGGAAGAAGAAGCCCACGGTGGGATCATCGTCCCAGTTCATGGTGATCCATACGTCGCCCTCATTGACCTCGCTGTCGCCGTTGGACGAGAAGTGGACCAGGTCGGTGCTCTCGTCCGAGCCCAGGTTGCCGTCGATGAGCACGTCGACCGTCACGTCGACAGCGCCCTCGTTGACCAGAATCTCGGCGAAGCGCGCCCAGGATCCCGTTTCGGACACGTAGATCTTGCGCGTCACCGTGAGTCCGGCAAGGCTGACCGGCCCCAGCACCAGTTCACGATCGTCCTCGATGAAGGCGGTGGGGTCGGTTGCCGACTGGGCCGGGAAGCTCTCACCGGCGACATGGAGATCGAACATGTCGTCGTAGGAGTCGCTGGTGCCGTCGTCGACGGAGCCGTCACTGGTGAGGTCCCAGAGCTCGTCCCCGCCGTCTACCAGATCGAGATCGAAGGCGTCCACGCTCGTGACCACGTCGGCGGGGTCGATGGAAACGGGCGACACACTGGCTTCGATCGTGTACGCACCACCCGACAGGTCGGCCACTTGGCCTCCGATGTCGGCCAGCAACTGGTCGCGGACGGCGTCGGGATCGTCGAGGTCGGTGCCGGCGTCGGTCAGGGCGGCATCGGCGGCGGCGACCAGGACATTGATGTCGGCAGCGGAGTAGTCGTCCAGGGAACGGCCGTCGGGCGAGGCGGTCACCATGGTCACCAGGTCGACGACGCCCTCGGTGACGGGAGAGACGTCCTGGCCGTCGGTGTTCACGAGGAAAGCGCGCAGGTTGGCACCGCCGACAAGGGCCTCCAGGGCCAGCGGGACCGCGGTCGCGTCGATGCTCGACCCGATCGTGAAGACGCCGCCGTCCTCGGTCGCGGTCGTGTTGATGTTGACAACCGGCTCGCCGTCGGGATCGAGGGCCTTGAGCAGCACCAGCTTGTCGGCGCCCGCGACGCCGTCGGACGTGGTCACGGTACCGGTGTAAGTGAAATCGTAACCTTCCCCGGCGGGTCCTTCCGGACCGACGGGACCTTCATCGCCGTCGCAACCGATGAACAGCAGACCGAAGGCGACGATTCCCAACGTCATGAACAGACGAGTAAAGCGCATGGACAACCTCTTTTTCCGAAATGAAATGAGTATGGACCCTTGCCAATACTGATGCGACCACGGCACCCGTATCAGCACATGTTCGAGACCCCATTGCCAGGGTGCAGTATATCCACGGGAACAATCGCAACAAGCGATTATTGTTTACGAATTCAACTCTCAAGTGCAGCACGCGAGGTCCATCTCCACCCACTGGATATCCCGCGGATACGGTCCGCATCACCTGGGAACGGCAGGGACTTCCCGGTCGTGAACAAGCAAGACCGGGTTTCCCGCTCCGCCCCCGCGTAGTACCTTATCCACATCCCGACCGACCACCCGAACCCCCAGCGAGGCCCCCGATGCTCCCCAACCTCCGCGCCCTCCTCGAGACCATCGACACCCTGCGCTCCCCCGGCGGCTGCCCCTGGGACCGCAAGCAGACGCTCGCCACCGCCGCGCACCACCTCCAGGACGAGGCCGCCGAGGTTCTCGAAGCCGCGCTGGAAGGCGACCTCGAGCACGTCCGCGAGGAACTGGGCGACCTCCTGTTCATGGTCTGCTTCGTCACCCGCATCCTGAGCGAGGATTTCGACACCGACCTCGACGACGTCGCGCGCCAGGGCCACGAGAAGCTGGTCCGACGCCACCCGCACGTCTTCGGCGAACACGCCGCCAAGGACGCCGAGGAGAGCCAGATGCGCTGGAACCAGATCAAGGCCGAGGAGAAGCGGCGCAAGGGTCTGGACCCGGACAAGGAGTCGGTCATCAAGGACCTGCCCGCCGCCCAGCCGCCTCTGCACCAGGCGTACCGCTACCAGAAGGACGCCGCGCGCGTGGGCTTCGACTGGCCCGACATGGACGGCGTCTGGGACAAGCTGCGCGAGGAGGAGGGCGAACTGCGCGAGGCGGCCGCGGACGGCGACCCGACGGCCGTCGAGCACGAGGTGGGTGACGTGCTCTTCGCCTGGGCCAACCTGGCCCGCAAGCTGGGCGTGCATCCCGACGTGGCGCTACGCAAGGCCAATGCGCGGTTCCGCGGTCGGTTCCACCACGTCGAGTCGGTCTTCGACAACGACGCCGACTCGATGCGAACCGCCGGTTTGGACGCGCTCGAGGACGCGTGGCAGCAGGCGAAACGGCTGGAGCGGGAGCGCAATGCCGGGTGAGGCCCGGATCACCGTTCGGCGTCTGATCTCGATCCCGCTCCCCGCAGAAGAAACGGGCCCGGGAATATCCCGGGCCCGCCGACGTTCTCTCAGCGATGAACGCGGATCAGATGTCGAAGCTACCGTCGTACATGTCGGTGTACTTGGGCGTGGCCCGGAGATGGGCGGTCTTGGCCCAGGCCTTCATCTCGGCGTTGGCGTAGTCGGCGATCGGCTCACCGAACACGATCGCCAGGTCCTCGGCGGCCTCGAGCCAGAAGTGCGTCCAGGCGCCGTTCTGGAATTCCGGCGCGTCGTACGAGTAGGACCGATCCGAGGCGGTGCACATGAGCGTGCCCGTCTGGATCAGATCGTGGAAATCGCCGACCTGGCAGGCGTCGATGGTCATCAGCTTCTTGGTGCAGTTGATCGCGTTGAACTTCTCCATGACGAAACCCTGGGTCACGTAGTAGAGGTCCGCGCTGATCAGACAGGCGTCGTAGTCGCTCGTGTCGGAACCGTGGCCGGAGTAGCAGAACGCGACCTCATCACCGGGAGCGGCGACGGAGACCAGCCAGTCCAGACCCGCGCCGATGGCGTCGGCCGTGGCGCTCAGGTCCGTGTCCACGCGGCACTGGAAGCCCTGGCTCTGCAGGTAGGCCTTCATGTCCGCGGCGTCGTCATCGCAATAGCTCAGATCGTTCGCCGTTCCCTCGTAGTCGGAGATGCCGACAATGTAGGCGTACTTGTGCGCCGGGTTGGGGTTCGGATCGTCGCCCTCGGGTTCGGGGTCGGGATCCGGCACGGGCTTCTTCTTGTCCTGGTAGTTGTACTCGACGGTGGGACGGATCGTGGCCGCGGCGATCTCACTGTCCGGGCGCTGATCGACGAATTCCGGACGCTGGACCAGGGCGATCTGATCGCCCGTGGGGGTCGGAGAGACGGGGTCCTGGCTACAGCCGAAGACTGTCAGCAGAAGCGTGGCGGAGATGAGTACGAGCAGGAGTTTCTTCATGTGTTGAGTCTCCTAGACAAACGGCGAGACATGTTGCAATACGCCGGGGACCATTGACCGGCTCGTATCCCCGGAGGCGAGCAGCCTAGCAGGAATGTGATACTGATTAAAGAATATCCTTAAATATTTTCAGAGCGACCTGTCGGGCAGGACGGGGCGACCGGATAAACGACGACGGCCGACGCCCCAGGGACGTCGGCCGTTCCGTCTCGTGCCGACCGCAGAACGCTACCGGGTCGGGAACGGGGACGTGATCTCCTCGGTGCAAAGGTCGCCGTACCCGAACATGGCCTCGGTCGCAACGTAGTCGCCGATCACGTGGTCCGAAGTCCCGGTGACGTCGGTGTAGGGATCCTCGACGCTCGGCGCGAAAATCCGCTCGAACGGGCCGAAGTCGGTACCGATGGTGGTAAACCCGTTGGCCGAATCCATCTGCTGGCCACGCAGGCCGAACTCGACGTCGCTGTCGCCCGAACCGTTGACGCAGAAGAAAAACGCTTCGTCCGGAACGTCGGTGGAATACCACGCCATGTTGTAGACGAACCCGTCGCCCGCCACACCGTCCAGGGTGTGCCAGTGGCCGTACGTCTCGTCGCGCGACGGCTCGTAGCCCCAGTCGGCGGCGATCACGCGGAACGGCGCGTCGTCGGTGTCGGACGCTTCCCGTCGCGACCACGTCAACGACGTGCTCATCCCCTCCATGTCCAAAGAAACTTTGTTCTAGATTAGGTTCATATTCCGTAAATTGATTTCCCTCTTC
>CAZJMO010000073.1:0-302 GCA_964547085.1 uncultured Fibrobacteraceae bacterium
GAGTACCCGTTCCACGACCGCTGCGACAACGCCCTGATCTACTTCGCCACGCCCAGCTGGTTCATCCGCACCAGCGAGATGCGCGAGCAGCTGGTCCGGGCGAACGCCGACATCACCTGGGCGCCGCCCGAGGTCGGCAGCGGCCGCTTCGGCAACTGGCTGGCCGGCAACATCGACTGGTCGCTCAGCCGCAACCGCTTCTGGGGCACGCCCCTCAACGTCTGGGTCTGCGACGAGTGCGGCGAGCTGCACCTGCCCACCTGCCGCGCCGATCTGACCGCGTTGACCGGCCGGGACCAGAG
>CAZJMO010000073.1:377-4048 GCA_964547085.1 uncultured Fibrobacteraceae bacterium
GACGGCTGCGACGGCACCATGCGTCGCACGCCCGAGGTCATCGATTGCTGGTTCGATTCGGGCAGCATGCCGTTCGCGCAGTACCACTGGCCGTTCGAGAACCAGGAGCTGTTCGAGAACCAGTACCCCGCGGACTTCATCTGCGAGGGCATCGATCAGACCCGCGGCTGGTTCTACACCATGCTCGTGATCGGCACGTTCCTGACGGGACGCAGCAGCTACAAGCGGTGCCTCGTCAACGAGCTGATCCTCGACCGCAAGGGCAAGAAGATGTCCAAGTCGGTCGGCAACACCGTCGATCCCATGGCCATCATGCGCAAGGACGGCGCCGATCCGCTGCGCTGGTACATGATCACCGTCAACCCGGGGTGGATCCCGACCAAGTTCGAGGAAGCCGGCGTGGCCGAAGCCCGCAGCAAGCTGCTGGGCACGCTCGAGAACACCTACAAGTTCTTCGCGCTCTACGCCAACCTCGACGGCTGGACGCCCGACCCCGCCCGCGAGACCGCGCCCGACCTGCTGGATCGTTGGGTCCTGAGCCGGCTGCAGTCGGTGTCGGCCTCGGTCTGCGAGGACCTCGAGGCGATGAACCTGACCCGCGCGGGCAAGACCCTCGCCGCGTTCGTGCTCGACGACGTCAGCAACTGGTACGTGCGTCTGTCGCGGAAGCGGTTCTGGCACGGCGAGATGACCCAGGACAAGCACACCGCGTACGCCACGCTCCACACCGTGCTCGAACAGGTCCTGCGCATGCTGGCGCCGTTCATCCCGTTCACGGCCGAGGAACTGTACCGCGGGCTGTGCGCGCATGCCGACACGGACGTGTCGGTGCATCTGCAGGACTTCCCGCAGTCCGACCCGGCGCAGCAGGACGCGGGCCTGGAACGGGCCATGAAGGCGGCCCAGGACGTGGTCGGACTGGGACGGAACCTGCGACAGGAGGCCCAGCTCAAGGTGCGCCAGCCGCTCGGCCGGCTGCTGGTCCACAGCACCGACGACCGTGCGCGGGCGCTGCTGTCGGACGCCGATCTGGTGGGCTACGTGGCGGGCGAGCTCAACGTCAAGCGGCTCGAGGCGCTGGCGGATCCGCGCGAGGTCGCCACGCTCCAGGCCAAGGCCAACTACCGGGCGCTGGGCCCGCGCTTCGCCAAGCAGTCGCCGCAGTGGGCGAAGGCGATCGAAGCCATGGATCCGGCGCAGGTGATGCAGTTGCAGGAGACGGCGCAGGTCGCGCTGACCGTCGACGGCCGCGAGGAGACGCTCGGTTTCGAGGAGATCCAGGTGCGGCAAGAGGGGATTGCGCCGTTCGCCGCCACGGGCCAGGGCGGACTGACCGTGGCGCTGGACACCACGATCGACGACGCGCTCAGGGCCGAGGGCCTCGCGCGCGAGATCATCAACAAGATCCAGAATCTGCGAAAAAAGAGCGGGCTCGAGGTGAGCGACCGCATCGTCGTGTCGGTGACCGGCCCGGAGGCCGTCCTCGACGCGGTGCGAACGCACGCCGATCGGATCCGCCTGGAGACGTTAGCCGAGTCGCTTGCGGCCGATGGTGAGCTGCCGCATCGCGACGAGTTCCGGATCGAAGATTCGGACATCACCATCATGCTCGCCAGGATCTGAGCGCGGCGGGAGGGGACTGCCATGCGAAAGACCGAGTTGCAACGATTCCGGAAGCTGTTGCTGGCCGAGAAAGAGCGGGTCATGCAATCCATGGCCCATCATCAGAAGGTCATCCGTGGTCAGAATGGCGAGGAAGGCGCCGGCGCAGGCAAGTCCCATTCGAACCATCTGGCCGACCAGGGAACGGACGAGTACCAGTACGAGGCCACCATCAAGTTCGCGAGCACCGAGGGGCGCTACCTCTATCACATCGAGGAAGCCCTGGTCCGCATCGAGAACGGCTCCTACGGCCTGTGCGACGAGTGCCACGGCAAGATCGGCATGGAGCGTCTCAAGGCATTGCCCCACGCCCGGCTGTGTATCGAGTGCAAAGAAAAAGAGGAGGAGGGACGCCTTTAATGCGGAGACTCGACGCCTGGATTCTGGCCGCAGGTCTCTGGCTGGCGGACTTCTTCACCAAGCGGCTGGTGCTGGCCAATGCCGACACGCTCCGCTTCGACCGGGTCGAGGTGCTGGGCGATTTCTTCCGGCTCGGCTACGTGCGCAATCCCGGCGCTGCCATGGGCCTGACACCGTTCGGCCGCTGGGCGCTGGTGGGCATCAGCGCCGGTGCCGTCGTGTTGCTGGTGTGGTTTCTCACCGTCACGCCCGCCCGCATGCGCGCCCGCCGCATCGCCATGGGCCTGATCCTCGGCGGCGCCCTGGGCAACCTCATCGACCGTGTCTTCTACGGCGGCCTGGTCGTGGACTTCCTCGACTTCGGCCTCGGCCCTCATCGTTTCTGGACGTTCAACATCGCCGACATCGGTGTCACGTGCGGCGGCGTCCTGCTGCTGCTCTGCCTCGTCGTCGAGGAGATTCGCGAGCGGCGCGCCCGCGGTGGACTCGGTCATGAGTGATCCGCGTGTCGTCTTCGAGGTCACCGCGGACGAGGTCGGGCAACGGCTCGACCGCATCATCGTCGACCACTGCACCCATCTCACGCGCAGCCAGATCCAGAAGGCGTTCGCTGCAGACGCGGTGACGGTGGACGGTCGCACGCGCGCCAAATCCTACCGGCCGGGCGAGGGTGCAGAGGTGGTCATGACGCCGCCGCAACTGGAGGCGCTGACCGCGCGCGCCGAGAACATCCCGCTGGACATCGTGTACCAGGACGCGCACCTGCTGGTGGTCAACAAGACGCCCGACATGGTCGTGCACCCGGCGCCGGGCCATCCGGGCGGGACGCTCGTCAACGCCCTGATGTATCACGAGCAGCAACTCGCCGACACCGGTGATCCGCTGCGACCGGGCATCGTCCACCGCCTCGATCGCGAGACGAGCGGGCTGCTGGTGGTCGCGCGCACGGCCCAGGCCCACCGCAGCCTGGCCGCCCAGCTCAAGGACCGCAGTCTCGGACGCACCTACCTCGCCCTGTCGTGGGGGACGTGGGCCGAGTCCGCCGGCACCCTGACCGGCGACATCGCCCGCAACCCGCAGGACCGCCTGCGCATGGCCGTCGTGCCCGACGGCGGTCGCGAGGCCGTCACGCGGTACGAGGTCATCGACGACCTGAGCTTCGTCCAGCTTTGCCGCGTGCGCCTGGAAACGGGCCGCACCCACCAGATCCGCGTCCACTTCACACATTGCGGTCATCCCGTCGTGGGCGACCCTCTCTACGGCGACGACAACCGCGCCCGCAACGTGCGGCCCGTGGATCATGAGGCCGCCGGGCGGCTGGTTCGATCGGTCGATCGACAGCTTCTGCACGCGGCCGAATTACACCTGCGCCACCCGGAGGACGGTCGGACGTGCCACTTCCGGGCGCCGATGCCGGCGGATTTCACGGCGGCGCTGGCCGGCTTGCGCCGGGACCTGGGACGACCGCCGCAAGGCCCCGAGGTCGATGTCTGACGCTGGACACCGGCGGACCGCTGCACTATTCTGGCCGAGTTGAGCGGGATACGGGTTCCCGCGGACCCAAGGAGCGAACACGCGTGAAGATCAAGGAACGCAGGCGCGACGGGATCGCCATCCTGGACATGAGCGGCAAACTCATGGGAGGCCCC
>CAZJMO010000073.1:4058-6525 GCA_964547085.1 uncultured Fibrobacteraceae bacterium
TCCGGTGGTGACCGCGGCCGCCATCGCGAGCGCGGGAGGCCCCGACGCCGAGGCCTTCAACGAGGTGCTCCGGACGATCATGCACGAAGGCGTGTGCAACTTCATCGTGAACATGGAAAAGGTGAAGTGGGTCAACAGCACGGGGCTGGGAATCCTCATCTCGGGTTACACGACCGTCAAGCGGGCCGGTGGAGAATTGAAACTGCTCAAGGTCACCGAGCGTATCGAGAACATCTTCATCGTCTCGAAGCTGTCGACCGTTTTCCAGTCGTACGAGGACGAAGAAGCCGCGGTCCAGAGTTTTGCCTGAACCAGGGACGGGGGCGCCGGACTTGAATTCCCGCATCGAACTCAAGCTGCCCAGCCAGATGGCGTATCTCGGCGTGCCCGACGCGGTCCTGATGGAAGTCGGTAGCGATCTCGACTGCCCGCGCCGCCTTATCGAGGAGCTCGGCACCGCCGTCATCGAGGCCTGCACCAACGCGATGGAGCACGGCAACGGCCTGGATGCGTCCCGCACGGTGGAAATCCACATCGTCGTGAACGACGGCCGGATCGAGGTTGACGTGATCGACGAGGGGCGGGGCTTCGACTACGGCGACTGGCGCCCGGCCGAGAATCTCATGCGGGAACGCGGGCGCGGCATCCTGATCATGCGTGAGTTCACCGACCGTCTCGACTACGACAACGCTTCCGACGGCCGCTTCCGTGTCCGCCTCGTCAAGAATCTGAACCACGAATGCCAATCCTGATCGGACTCGACTACGGTCTGCGCCGCATCGGGATCGCGATCAGCGACCCGTCCGGCAAGATCGCCCTGGCCGTGACGACCCATGTCGAGGGTCGTGACGGTTCCGTGTTGCAACTCCTCGGTGATCTCGCGCGAGAACGCGGCGCCGAGGGCGTGGTGCTGGGCCTGCCGTTGACGGCCGACGGCCGGGAGACCGGGATGGCGGAGCGCGTCCGGCGCTTCGCGGACCGTCTGCACCAGGCGCTCGACCTGCCGGTCACGCTGCTCGACGAACGCTACACCAGCAAGGCGGCGGAGCAGATCATCGGCATGCGCGGCAAGCCTGCGAGGCGCGGCGAGGTGGACGTGGTCGCGGCCCAGATCATCCTGCAGAACCATCTCGACCGCCTGCAGCGCGGCGTGGAGGGAGACCCGGCGTGACGCGGCTGAAGCGGATCCTGGTCGCCGCGGCGACGGCGGCGCTCGTGGGCGTGATGGTGCTGGGCGGCCTCGCCTGGCAGGCATGGAACACGGGACCCGACCGCGTCGACGGGGCACCGGACACCGTGATCGTGCGCGTGCGTTCCGGGGCTACGCTGCGCAGTGTCGCGGCCGACCTGCAGCGACGCGGGATGCTGACGCGCCCCCGACTTTTCCTCCTGGGCGCGCGCCTGTCCGGACGTGATCATCGGCTCCAGATCGGTCGGTACGGCGTGCCGTCCGGCGCCTCGCCCCGGGAAATCCTGAACGCGTTGCTCGACGGTCGGCCGCTGCCGATCGTGATCACTCTGACCGAAGGACGCGAGGCGGACGAACTGGCCGGCGTACTCGCCGACAGCCTCGTCCTCGACGCGGCGGAGATTCTCGCGTCGGCCGACGCCTTGATCCGTGGCGGCGCCGATACTCTGATGTCCGGCGCCGAGCGTCGGCGCCTGTCGGCGGCGATCGACGCCGGGCCCCGTCCCGACGGCCGGTCGCTGCACTGGTGCGAAGGCTACCTCGCGCCGGACACCTATCACTTCGCCGAGGGAATCGACGCGTACGCCGTCGCGGGCGCGGTCGTGGGGCTGCAACTGGCCCGCCTGGACAGCGCCTTCGCCGGGACGGGAAGGGCCGCCGCCGACCTTTCGCGGCATGGCCTTCTCACGCTGGCGGCCGTGGTGGAAGCCGAGGCGCGGCTCGGCCACGAACGGCGCCGCATCGCCGCGGTCTATCACAACCGCCTCCAGCGGGGCATGCGGCTGGAAGCCGATCCGACGGTGGCCTTCTGGCTCGGCAAACGCGGTGAACGCCTGTGGAACCGCGATCTCGACAAGGATTCGCCTTACAATACATACAGACGGCGGGGCTTGCCGGCCGGGCCGATCGGATCCCCCGGGGCGGCGGCCATCCGGGCGACCGCGCGGCCGGACTCCACCTGCGAGGCGCTTTTCTTCGTGGCCGACGGCGCCGGTGGTCACGTGTTTTCAAGGACGCTCGCCGAACATCTGCGTGCGGTGGCTCGATTTCGTGCGCTCATGCGCGACCGGAGGCGTTGACGTTGTCCCGTCGCCCATTTACTGTTGATCGCGTCAACACGACCGACCCGGAGGACACATGCCCATGACGCGCAACATCTGGATTCTCGGTCTCGGCCTGATTTCGATCGTGGCCGGTTACGCCATGCTCGGCAGCCTGCATCTCTCCTGGGGACCTTTACTACTGGTCGCCGGATATTGCGTGGCGTTGCCGATCTTC
>CAZJMO010000073.1:6535-11321 GCA_964547085.1 uncultured Fibrobacteraceae bacterium
AAAGTTTGAAAAAGTATGAAAAAACATAAAAATAGTATTGACAAACATAATTAAAAAATGATATAGTTAATTACGTCAATGTTTCGGGCGATTAGCTCAGTTGGTTAGAGCACCTGCCTTACAAGCAGGGGGTCACAGGTTCGAGTCCTGTTTCGCCCACCACCTTTGTCGTTTCCTGGCCCTTCTTGAACTTCCCTGCGCCGCCTTGGAGCGGTGCGGATTTGTGGATGTCCCGATCACTGAAACAAATACAGGATTGCAAATAATGGGCACCACGGGAAAAAATAGGGTTGCTTGCCGATGTTCCCTGTGGTAATCTAACTTGGTCAAGTGATGGACTCCGAGTGGAAAGGAGGACTCCACGCGGTTCTCACACGTACTCCGCCTGGGTTAGCCACCCTCGCTTGAACGGATCACTTTTGGAGGTGACCTAATGCTTCGTAGGTTTTTGCTCGGCGTCATGGTCGTGAGCCTGGCTTCCGTGGCTTTGGCCGGGGTTCCTGACCTGGTGAATTCGACAGCCGTGGTTCCTGATGGTGCCGCGGGCGCGTCCGTATTCGTCCTGCCTAACGGCCAGGGCGTGGGCTTCGATGAGGCGTTTGGCGCCGGCGGCGGTGTCGTCGACGCGACTATTACGCTGACGCTCGTTGATGCTCTGGGCAACCCCATTTTCCTGTATCCCTTCGAAGATCTGTGGCTTGAGACCTCGGGTGGCGGCCTGGCTGCTTGCTCGAACGGAACGGGCGCAGATGGTTCGACGAACGTGAGCGGTCAGACCACGTGGACCGCTTCCCCTGCCGCTGGCGGCCACACCGAGGGCGAGACCGTTCTGGTTATGATCGCTGGTGCTGCGCTGTCCGGTGGCGGCCTGAACATGACCTTCAACAGCGCGGACATCAACGGTGACCTGTCGGTCAACTTGACGGACATCGTTGCGTTCTCCCAGGCGATGACGAGTGGTTACGCCTACTCCGCGGACTTCAACAACGACGGCTCGCTCAACTTGTCGGACATCGTCCGTCTCGCTGGCGGCAACGGCGTTAGCTGCAACTAAGCAATCGCTCGAGCCGTGGATAAGCCGGATTGCTGCCCCGCCGATGCAGGTGGCGGGGCAGCAGAGGATCCTCCTCGTTCCGACGATCCATCGAACTAAGACCTGCGCTGCTTCAGGAGAGCAACCATGAAGAAATTGCTAGTTTTGGCCCTGTTGGCTCTGATGGTCAGCGGTGCTTTTGCTCAGGGTGACACCAACAGCATGGGCGTCTTCTTTACCAACGACATCGAAGCGATCGTCGCTGCCGATGACGCTGCGAACCCCGAAGGCGAAGCCGTGAGCCCGTACACGAACGCTCCGATCGGCCAGTTCGTGGCTTATATCGTGCTGCTGTACCCCTCGGTCGAGTCGGTTGGCGGCTACGAGATCGGTCTCACGTTCTCCGCTCCGTCGATCTTCGTGTCCGCGGTCGCAGGCCCGAACGGCTGGTTGAACGTCGGTGGTACCCCCACGAACCATGCAGTCGGCTACGGCATTCCCCTGCCGGTCAACGGCGACGGCGTCGTCCTGTGTACCCTGACCGGTGGCGCCTACGCTCCTGGCACGCTCACGGGCCACGACTCCACGCCTTCCAGCATTCCCGGCGGCCTGCCCGTGATCGCTGACGGCACGAACCCGGACATCCTGATCCAGTGTGACCTGACCGGCGCCGACGGCGTCCTGGCCACGTTTGCTGGCGAAGGTGTTGTTCCCGCGGCGGAGATGAGCTTCTCCAACGTGAAGGCTCTGTTCTAGAACAGATCGCCCTTGCGACGCAGTGCCCCGGACCTCGGTCCGGGGCATTTTTTTTGACCGTCTGTCTTCATGCTCCCGATGCAACTTGCTCACTGTTCCCGCCTGACCCATTCCTGCGGAGTTCCCCGTGGTTCCCGATTGTTTTCTGTTGCTGCCCGAAGTGTTTGGGTGCTTGACAGGACCGAAGTTTGCAGGGATATTCATCGCGTGAGACCGGTCATCGTGCCGGATTCCGGATCAGCTTGGCCACGGTCAAGGCTCTACACACGGACGTACCGAGCCCCGGATATGCCGGAGGTTGTCGCGCCGATGCGGGCGGCGGGCAACAGGGAGGAATCTCCCCCGGCGATGGATTGAGGACCTGCGTTTGCTTCAGGAGTGTGATCATGAAGAAACTGCTAGCTCTCGCCATTGTGGCCCTGATGGCCGGCGGAGCCTTTGCCCAAGCGGGCATGGGCTTGTTCTCTAGCGACACTGATTTCTCGGATGCGACCACCAATTTCGACGTTACCGGTGCGTTCACTGCTTATCTGGTGCTGATCAACGCCGAGCCGACGTGGACGACGATCGGCGGCTACGAGTGCGGGATCACCTGCGACAACGCCGGGTTCTTCGTCTCGGAAGCGACCGGACCCAACGGCTGGTTGAACGTTGGCGGCAGCGGCACGAATCACGCGGTGGGCTACGGCACGCCCCTACCGATTGGCGACAATCACAGCGTGGTGCTGAGCACGCTGCAGTGCGGTTACTATATTCCGACGCCCGCGACGATCAGCTTCGGTCCGTCCGATCCTTCGAGTGGTCGCGATCTGGATCCCCAGTGGTTCGGCCCGATGCTGGCCAACGGCAGCAACCCGGACGAACTGGCGATGTGCTTCTGCGCCGGTGGCGTGAGCCCGGTCGGTCCGGTCGCGACTCTGAACGGCGCCGGCGTGACGCCTGCGACGGAGTCCAGCTGGAGCGGCGTGAAGGATCTCTTCAACTAGGTTCCGAGCGTTCGGGCGATTTGTCGGCGGGGTGGGTGCAAACCTGCCCCGCCGCTGTTTGACCGTCGACGCGGACGATTGTATAATCAAGAAGTCCCACGGCGGAAGCCCACCCCTGGTCGCAATCTCGAATACACCCTGAGAATGGAGACACGATCCATGTCCCCCAACCTCCCCTTGGGTCGGATGATCCGTGTCGTTGCGGTCCTGCTGGCGACCGCGGTCGCAGCGCCGGGCGTCGTCTCGGCGAGCGTCAATCCTTCGGTCATCACCAGTTCGCGCGAGGAACTCCGGTTCGGCCTCGAGCTTCCGGATGTGACGTGGCGGACGGGCGTCGCCGCGGATCCCGCGGAAACGGTCTGGGACGCGACGCTTCCCGGTTTTGCCGTCTCGGGCAAGCCCGGCGGCGTGCGCCTGCCGCGCGCCGGCGGCTGGCTCGTGGTGCCGCCCGGAACCGTGCCGCGCCTCGAGGTGGTGCGAGAGGACTGGCAACCGCTGGATGGTCGCGCGTTGGCCGTGGCGCCGATCCCGGTTTGGCGCGGCGATGCCGAGCGCGACGAACTGTCCGAGACGTGGGTGTTTCCGCAGCCTGGTGAACCGTTGCCCGCGGATCTGGTCGACGAGGCGGTGCTGGAGGACATGCGCCGCACGGACCCGGCGGTGCAGGCCGGACCGGCCGTGCGTCTGGGCGAGACGGCCTGGTGGCGCGGTCGGCGGATCGTCGCCTACACGGTGTATCCGGTGCGCGCCGACGCCGACGGTCGGGCGCAGCAGCGGCTGACGGGCGGCGATTGGCGCATCCGTTTCGTGGCCGACGCCGCGACCAAGACGATGCCCGACGGCGTGTCGCGACGGTTGCGCGGCAAGGGCGACGAGCGTTTCGCCGGTGTCTTCCTCAACGGCGATATGATGAAGAACATGGTCACCGAAGCGGCGCACCTCGGCGTTCGCGCCGACAAGGCCGCGCCGCCGCGCGCCAAGGGCACGCCGCTGGGGTATCCCGAGGTCCGCGTGGCGGTGCGCTCGACCGGTCTCTATCGCGTGCAGGCCGGCGAGATGATCGACGACGGACTGTTGCCCGGGACATCGATCCAGGAGAACCAGATCCGCCTCTACCAACGTCGTTACGCGCCGCAGCTCGACGACCCGTCCAACGACGCCGCTGTCCCGTACGTGGAGATCGAGGTGCCCATCCGGATGGTGGGCGGGGGTGATGCTTTCGACGGCGACGACCTCTTCCTGTTCTGGGGCCTGCGTCTGCGCGACGACGGACCGGTCGAGGCCGAGATCGACGGCGCGCCTGTGACCCTGGAGGGCGCGCGCGACAGCTTCGAGATCGACAACGTGGACAACATCTACTGGCTCCAGTTCGCGGACGCGGATCCGGGCGAGTCCTGGGCCCGCATGACGGAGACCGGCCTGCCCGGCGCCGACGGTGTTACCGCCACCACGTACACGCGCACCGACTACTGGAACGAGCAGTCGGTGTACCGGGAGAACGTCCCGGAGATCACGATGGACCGGTACTACTACAACAGCCAGAACGACCACGAGGCCAGCGTCGGTTTGCTGTTCTGGTCGCCGGTCGAGACGCAGGTGGATGCCGTGGTCAGGGCCGGGCTCTCGGGGTTTTCGGCGGATCGCCGCACGCTGCTGGTCGACCTCGTGGCAGGCGGCGCGACGGTCGCGACGCTGCCCAACGCGGTGGTCAACACACGGACGGATATCGAGTACCAGGCTGTTCTGCCTGCCGAAGCCCTCGTTACCGAGAGACTCGCGCTGCGGGTGCGGAACTCGATCACGTCGATCGGACTCTTCTCGTTCCTGAACTGGGCCGAGGTCGAATATGAGGCGCGATACGCGGCCCCGACCGACCGGCTCCTCTTTCCGGGACCCGAGGGGCAGACGGTGGCCAACATCGAGATCACTGACCTGACGACCGACGATGCCGTTCTGGTCGAGGTCACCGATCCGCGGCATCCGACGTTCGTGAATCTCTCCCGCAGCAATC
>CAZJMO010000074.1:0-444 GCA_964547085.1 uncultured Fibrobacteraceae bacterium
CACGCGGTACGAGGATGAAGCGCGGGCCAGCGAGCGCACCACTTCGCGTGCCCGCGTGCTGTTGGAGGCGCTGGCAGCCAGCCCACTTCGCACTGCGGCCGAGTGGTCCCAGGCGCTGGGGGTGGGCTCCGACTGGGTTGGCCGGGGCATCAAGAAGGGTGCGCAGGACCCGCAGATCTTGGAGTCCCTAGCAACGGGTGAGCTGACGATGCCTCTGTGGGGGGCGAGCTTCGACCCGGAGGTCGCCCGTTCATACGGGGGGGGGTTCACCTTCGTGATGACAGGGCCATTCCCTGCGGTCCCCGCATGGCTGTACTCGGGAATCGTGGCGCACGAGCTGGAACTCAGATGTGGTGGCAGGTCCCCGATAGTGGAGCCGCTCGAACTGACCGCGGAAAACATCGCGGTGCACCTGCGTTTTGTCGAATTGACACCGCTACTCGA
>CAZJMO010000074.1:454-11126 GCA_964547085.1 uncultured Fibrobacteraceae bacterium
CACTGAAGAGCGACGACTCATGACTGAAATCCCGAATGTCAGGGCGACGCCCGCTGAGGGCTTCGACTTGTCCCTGCTTGAAGACCTGGCTGTTGTCGTTGCGGAACAACTCAGAGACATCCGAGGGACTCGCTTGTCGAAGACGGTTCATGTAGACGGCAGCTTCTACCGGATCGCCTCCCGTGAGGGGGCGCAGTCCTCGTCGAAGTGCCCGACGCTGCATCCTGGCCCGCTGGCCTATCCCGCTTCCAAGAGGAATGGCTGGACGAGCTTGGGTTCAGCGCGCCCGAGCCGGGAATGCCGAACTGGTGGATTGGCGTGGAGCAAGGCCTCGCGTCGGAGGTTCAGTCGGCGTCCCGGGCGGTGGTGCGGGCGCTTGTCGAGGTGTACGGGGTCTCCCTACAGAGCCTTACCAACGCGCTAGGGACGACGAGCGCGAGTGGCCAGACCGTCAAGGTGGAGGCCTCGCAGGACCTTGTCATCCGTGAAGTCCTCCGGCTCGTTCCTGAGCTCCGGACCGTCAGGGTCGGGTCGGATCGGGTCCTTGCCGTCCCTGTCAACCGGAAGACCTCGGTTGAATTGCATCGCGACGGCGGAGTCCTCAGCGTGAAGAACCTCGGTCCGGGCGACACCGCCATAGACGATCCAGTGTGGGAATCTACTTCGCCAAGGTGGAAAACGGCACTACCTTCCAGATGTTCTTCGACCCAGACCGCATCGCCCATCGCATCCGCAGAGCGCTGGACCTGCAAAGAGAACGTGTACAACCACCTCACGAGAACCCATTCAAGCGTCGCCGTCACCGCATCCACTGGGATATCCCCACCGCTCGGGCCGCCGAGCACGAGACCGGGCAATGGCAGACATACGCCCTCGTGGACCCCTTAGACCATGGCGCGGTAATCGAGGTTGTCAGGCTTGCCGGTCAGCAGGCGCAGACATACCGGGCAGGACGCGGCTGGGAGCCACACCCCGACCTGCTCTCAGAGATGCAAGGCCCCAACCCGCCGCTGCTGGTGGCTTTGGGCGAGCCGACCCTTCTTGACGTGCTCCGACAAGTGGATGAAGGCGTGGTGAGAGCGCCTAGGGGCCAGCGAACGCCCCGCTCACCGCGATGAAGTAGACCCCCAACAAGACCGCCGACGAAGCCCGGCGGTCGGATCACCCGCCCTGGAAGCCCGAGGCCGTGGCGCCAACTGTCCGTCTGGATGGCACGACCGAAACGCCGACAGGCCCCAACCGGACGCACTCATTTGCCGCCGTGAGGACGTTCGCTGCCAGCAGCGGTCGCATGGATCACCGACAACTGTCCATGGGCCAAAGGACAGGGCAGGACCACAGACCGAGGGCCAGCGTCTTGGCCAATCTCTCGTGCAACAACCCACAAGGATGGGGCCGCCCGACCCTGCGGCGACCAGCGAAAGAACTCCGAGGGGTCGGAGCGATGTACAACGACGTGACGAGGACTGTGGTTATGAGGCGCGGGCGGCGCGTTTCCAGTCCAGCTTGGCCAGTACCTGCTCGATGCGGGCTCCGACTTCGGCTGGTATGCCGTCTTCGTCGGGTTGGTTGCACATTTCCTGATACATCCGGAGGGCGATTTCGGGGTGGCCTTCGGCCATCGTGATGACCAGGAGGTCGGCCTGGAGGTTGTAGTCGTCGGGCACGGCCAGTAGCGCGGCTCCGGTGACTTGCCGCGCCTTACGGAGTTGATGGGTCTGGAGGTGGTGGGTAGCGACGGCGTGGGCGACGTCGGCGATCGCGGCGGCCATGTGGTGTTGCTCGCCGGTGTCGACGAGCCATGCCCAGCCGTTGGGCCGCAGCTGGTCGAATGGGCGTCCCCGCACCAACCGCAGGGCTGTGATGAGGTCCTCGATCCCGTCGACGCCTCGGGTTTGGCCTCGCAGTCGTAGCCGTTTGAACAGGTCGATGTCGATCAGCAGGTCTTCAACCTGGTAGACGCCCACACCGCGGACTTGCCCGGCCGAAGACTCGGGGGCCGATGGCAGGTGCGGCTGCCCGGTGGCCGGGTTCGTTCCCAGCCAGCCGCGCACGATATTCACCGCGCTTCGGGCGGTGCTGGTCGATCCGAACCCGAACGCGGTCACGACGTCGTCGGTTGTGGCGCCATGCTGACGCAGAGCGATGAAGGACAACACCTCGATGTAGTAGGGCTTGCGTTTGGCGATCGGTTTGCCGTGTGCTTTGACGGCGACTGGCCCCAGCAGCGCCAGCCTGGGCCGTGCACAATTGTCGGACCACCAATCTGCGACGTCGCCGTCCAGTGTGGGGTCGGCCAGTTCCGCGACAGTTCGCACGCTGATCGGGACCTTGGGTGCCAGCAGTTCGAGATCTTCTTCGAGCACACTGTCGGGCAGCGGGAGGTCGTCGGGGATGAGCGAGGACGCTTCCTCCAGCAGATCGCTGTCCGGGACTGCCCTGGATACGGTCAGCTCGGGTCGCAGCGCGCCGGCCCGGTCGGCCAGCGCTTGCCAGCCTTCGCGTGCGGTGGTGTCGACCGGCATGGGCACGTCCTGGGTGTCGTCGCTGGTCGCCAGCAGCGTGGCGCAGCCGCGGGCCTCGTCGCTGGTCAGGCCGACCGCCACCAGGTTCAAACCGAGGCTTTCGACGATGGTGCGGCCCTGGGGCGTCAGGTGGATCTGCGTCGCCTGTGTTTCGGCAGGGCCGCTGATGACGATCGCGGCGCCGGTTTGGCCTGGGTGTTGTGCAGTCCAGTCGACCAGCTGGTCCAGGTCGGGGTCGGGGTGTTCGCTGTGGACGATCAGGGCGTGCGCACCCCATGCTTCGTCGCCGAGTCCTCCGGCACGTGCGGTGGCGGTGTCCGCTTCGACCAGTTCGGCCAGCCTGGCCGCGAACTCGGCGTTGGCCCGTGCGGCACGGGCGGCGTCCTGGATGGTGGTGGCGGTGGTGAGCCGGTCGACATCGATCGCGCTTAGGTCGTCTTCGAGCCCGTATGTGGTCACTTTGGCGGCTCGCGACCATGGGTTGACCGCGAGTTCTGTGACCAGGTAGCGGAGGAAGTCTTCGGTGTAGACGGGGTCGCCGGTGACGTGGATGGTGGCGAGCTGTTCCAGGTTCAGCAGCCAGGTGTGGCCGTCGTCGGCGGTGCCGCAGCTGACCAGCAGCGGGTAGGGGGCGGGCTGGTACTCCGGCAGGTAGCCGACCGCCGCAAGGTCAGTGTTCGCAGGCAGCCGCCAAACCTGAGCGTTCGCGTCCAGTTGCTGCCATGGACCGGTCAGGTCGGTGACCGGTTCGGCCATGTGCAGGGTGAGCCCGTCGCGCCCCAACTCGATAGCTACCAATTTCGGCATCGGGCGGCCAGCGGAGGTCTGGGCCTCGGCGAGCCGGCACAGCGCCTCATCCATGCGTTCGACGGAGGGCAACCCACGGGTGCCGACGGCGGTGATGGTCTTCTCGACCGGAGCGATCACCGGGGGCGGTGTGGCGATGGCCCGCCCGGGACGGCGTTCCCGCTGCTGCTGGCGCCGGCGGGAACGCAACACCAGCAACGCAGACGCCGACAACACAATGCTGCCAGCGACTCCGCTCAACAGCCAGGGCGCGGACAGCGCTTCGTCGTCTTGGTCGTCTCGAGTCGGGGCTGCTGGCGCTGGCTCCACGGTCCGGGTGTCGTGGTCGCCTCCTGGGGCAAGCCCGCCGCGGGAAGGGTTACCGGCCGTGCCATCACCTGGCGGCGCATTCGCAGGCTCAGGCTCGCAAGGATCGATGGTCGGCGAGGGCGCCGGAACAGGCCGACCCGCCGGTACCTGCTCTTGAACGGTCTGTGTGGCCGGGTTCGCGGCGGGGACGGGGATCTTGAGGGTCCAACCGGCGTCAATGACATCCGGGGCGGTCAATCGCCTGCCGTCCGGTTGGATGACGCTCTGGGTGGCGTCGTAGATCTCGGGCCACCGGTCGGCGTCCCCCAGGTAGGCTTCGGCCACGCTGGACAGGGTGTCGCCGGGCTTGGCGATGTGCTCCAGCAGCGTTGTACCGTCGCCGGCGGCTGGCTGGTGGCTGCTGGTGGGGATGTTGAGGGTCCAGCCGATGTCGATGATGTCGGGGTCGGTGAGTTGTTGGTCGGCGGGTTGTGTCAGGTGCTGTGTGGCTTCATAGATTTCGGGCCAGCGGTCGCCATCACCCAAGTAGGTTTCAGCAACGCCGGTGAGGGTGTCGCCTGGTTCCACTACGTGTTCCAGCACCGCCGTCGAGTCGGGGCGTGGCTGGCCTCCGGTCGCCTGGGTCCCTGCCCGCGCCGGTACGTGTTGGTTGATGCCGTTTGCTGGTGCCAGAACTTGCGCGGTGACCGGGGGCGGGGTGGTGTTCCCGGACGCCAGTGCGGGGGTGGCGAGGGTGGCGCCTGGTGTGGTGACGAACAGTAGGGCGGCGGTGGCGACCAGGCGGCGGGCGGTGTCCTGTGGCATCCGTAGGCCGGGCAAGGCAGGGGCGCGGACGCCGCGGACCGCCGCAATCAGTTCGGCGATGATGCTGAACGCCAGGAACGCCCACACCAGCCAGCCACCCAGGATGATTGCGTTCAGAGCCAGCGTGCCGTCGTCCGGGGTGGTGAACCAGTCGAGGAAGTCCGCGGGGGTGGGGAGTTGGGTGGGGATCGGGTTGCCGCCGACCGCGACGAGCACGATCGGCAGCCCGGCCAGGATCGCCACGATGGCCAGGCTGGCCGCCAGGCCGACCAGGCGGCGTCGGATCATCGTTCTACCCCTTCGAGGACGCGTAGCGTGTCCGCGGACGCGGACCCGCTGACTGGCAGGCTGTTGACCCCGATGACCGACAAGAACGCGCATTGGTAGGTGTCGACCACGTTGACGGTGACCGTGCCCGCGTTGATAGTGACGCTGCCGGTTACTCCGGCCTGGGTCAGGTAGGCGCTGGCTGCGGCTGCGGCCTGCTGGGGGTCGGTTTGGGCCTGACCGTCGCGGACGAGCTGGTCGAGGTTGACCTGCTGACCGCCGGCGCGGGCGGCCTCGAACGCCACGGAGCGGGCTTTCTGTTCGGCGACGGCCTGGCCGGAGAAGTCGACCGCGATCCCGACGATGATGATCATGCAGAACGCGATCAGCACCGCCCACATGGTGACCGCGCCGCGCTCCCCACCGGCGTCCTGAAGTCTGGGTCGTGGTCGACGGGTCATTTCAGCGTCCTCGGTAGGTGTCAAGGGGCGATTGCATGGTGGCCTCGATCGTGACCTGGCCTGGCATGGCGGGGATGGGGGTCAGATCGGCCAGCCAGACCTGGCAGACCACGGTGGCCGACACGGTGGCCGGGGTGCCGACCGGAACCGCGAAACCGGCGGTGTCCACGCTCACGTGGGTGGACGCACACCTCAGGCCTTGGTTATCGAGGGCCTGCTGGCCGCTCGCAGTGGCTCGGGTTTGGGCTTCGGTCGGGGTGCGGGCGATGGAGGCGGCGCGGGCGGCCTCGGCGGCTGCGGCGTCCACGCTTTGGTGGGCCATCTGGACCCGGCCGGCAGCGATGATCAAGGCGATGAACATCATGATCGCCGGCACGATGATCACGGTCTCGACCACTGCCGAGCCGCGCTCTGGATGGAATCGGTTCATGATGGTTGCTCCCACGGCAGCGAGGCAGACCGGGTCACGGTGAACACCATCCCGGGCAGCACCGACAACGTCTCACCAGTGACCGTCATGCTGGGCCCGCCAGCCCCCACACTGCCGGTCACGTCATAGTTGGACAGCGAACCGTGGGACTGGTCCAACGCCGACCAGGCGGCCGCAGTGCCCGCAGCGAGGCCACCGCCGCCGTGGGCTGCGGCCACCCGTGCGCCGTCCTGCGCGGCCGCCCCCGCGACAGTCGCCGCGTAGTAGTACAGGGCGGCCTGCAGGCCGAGGAAGACGATCCCGAACAGCACCGGCAGCAGCATCACCAGTTGAATCGTCACCGCGCCACGCTCGGACGCCCCCCACCGCCGGATGCGGGTAGGGGGACGTCCAAAACCGGGTTTGTTGCGCATCAGGGTCAGGCGATCTTGCCGACCTGGGTGTTGATGAAGGCGGTGATCGCTGCCACCACAATCCCGACGAGCGCGATCATGGCGACCACCCACAGGATCTGTTCGACAGTGATGCTGCCACGCTCGGAATCGCCGCGGACCAGTCTGCGAGTGGCCTGCTGCTGCAGTGCCCGCAGCCGGCTGGTGGTCTTAACCAATAGGGAATCGAGGGAGCTCATTAGGGGTGTCCTTTCAACAAGGGGGATTCGTTACTTACAACAAGCCGGAAAGCAGGGGTTTCCTGCTCACCAGCCGCGGGTTGGATTCTTGTGACAGGTCAGCCGGCTCCGATCATTCGCAGCAGGGCCGGGACGATGAGGATGACCAGGAAGACCACCCCGAGCAGGCTCATCGGGATCGTCATCTTCTCCCCCACGGCGTTCGCGGCCGCGAGTTCGTCGTTGAGCATCGCGGTACGCATCGACGTTGAGCGGGCCCGCAGCTGGCTATAGACTTGGGAGCCCTCCTCACCGCTGAGCCGCATGATGTCTGCGACATCACCCAACTCCGGCAGACCGAGCTCGGTCGACAGGCGCTTCAGGGCGTCCCAGGGTGGTTCGCCGGTCCAGGCGGACAGGGCCAGTTCCTCACGGAGCCGGCGGAACACCCACGAATCCCCCACCGCGGAGGCAACCTCCATGGCCTGGCGGGGTCCGGAGCCGGAGTTGCGCTCCAGCGCGACCAGGTCGGTCCACGCCCCCAGGGCCCGGTCGAACTCAATCCTGGCCTTCTTCGCGTCGTCGCGGACGTTGTAGTCGGGCAGGAAGAACATGCCCACGCCCATCGCCACGGTGGCGCCGACCGGCAACACGATCGGCAGCTGCCACCCCAACACCGCGAACAGCGACGTCAACACCGCTGGGATCAACAACCCGACCAGGGCGTAGAGCAGCTTGTCGCCGTAGAACCGGTGCAGCGGGATCCGCATCAACGCCAACTCCTGCCGCGGTGGTGTCCCCCACACACTGCGGGGCAGCAACCGTATCCCCCACCTGCCCAACCGATCCGCCAACGTCACATCATCAGCGGGATCGGCCTCAGCGTTGGCGCGTGCGAGAGCAGCGTCAGCGTCGGGTGATAGTCGGGCCAGGACGTCGCCGGGGTGGGCGTGGACGGGGGCGAGCCGCCAGACCAGACCGGCCAGGCCAGCCCCGGCGAGGACACCCCCGAGGATGGCCAGCTGCAAACCAGTGGTGATCATCGCGCCGCCTCCGCCCTCGCCGTCGTGCCGATGAACCGCGGGAGGGGTTTCCCGGCGGCCATCCGCTTCATCCACACCAACAGCCCGACGTAGCCGGCCAGCAACAGCGCGAGGATCATCTGCCCCACCGGGGTCACGTACGGCTCGACGTAGTTACCGGTGAACCCGAGCACCCCCAACACGGCGATGGTGATGATGGTCACCCAACGGGCGGTGGCGCGGGGCTTGGCGCGGTCGGCCTCCACCTGCCGACGCGACCTGACGTCTGCAGCCACCGACTCGGCCAGGCTGTCCAACACCGCCGCCAGACCGGGCCCCCGGCGCCGGGCGGCGAGGATCAGGTTCGCCGCGATCAAGTCCCCCGTAGCGTCATCCAGGTCGTCGGCCAACTGCCGCAAGGCGGACTCGGTCGACCAACGGGCCCGCAGACGAGCCGCCAACCTCGACACCTCGGGTTTGATCGCCTCCGGTGTCGACCGCAGCGTCGCGATCAACGCCTGCTCCAGACCGACCCCGGCAGTCAACACCCCCGACAGCGACCGGATCCACTCCTCCATCGCCTCCAACCGGCGAATCCTGGACGTCTCCTCACCCGCAGATAACAGCACCGGCAGACCAACGGTTGCGGCCGGCACCAACACCAACCCCAGCAGCCAACCCGACACCAGCGCCACCACCACACCCAGGGTGAGCCCAGCCGCGAGCAACAGCTGCGTGCGCCGCGACAACCGTGGTAACGCGAACCTGGTGTTGCTGCGCGGCGCGGCTGGCTTGACGGGGGTTTTCTGGATGCCTGCGATCAGGCCGATGATGCCGATGACCATCAGGGCGCCACCCAGGGCGGGGACCAGGACGGTCATGACGCCACCCGCTGGCTCTCTGCGACATAGCCGTTCAGGTCGAACCCGTCCCGGACCAGTTCCCGGTACGCCTCTGGCATCCCCGACACCGCCCGAATCGATGTGCTGCCTCGTGGGCAGCCGAACACCGTGGTCAGCGAGTAGCCCTTCTCCCGCTCCCCCGGCTCCAGGATCACCACCTGCGAAGTCCACCGCCGCTTGATGGAGCCAGCCCCGCTTTGTTCGACGCGGGCGTCGACGTGCACGATGATGTTCAACGCCTCCGAAATCGCCCGCACCGCGTACTGCTCCGTCACATGGGAACCCGCCTTCATCGCACACGTGACCAGCTTCCCGACCGCACGTTCGGCGGACTCGGCGTGCGTGGTCGACAACGACCCGGTGCCGGACTGCATCGCCTCGATCATCGCCAACACCTCCGACCCGCGGACCTCACCCACGATCTGCCTCGACAGGTTGAACCGGTACGAGTCATACAACGCGTCATCCAGGGAGAACTCACCGGCGCGGCGGCCGCTCGGGAGCATCTCCCCACCCGGCCTCGCCTCCCACGCGTGGACGATCGGATGCCGGTCGGTCATCTCATGCAGATGCAGCTCGTACTCGGTCTCGAACGTGCCAATAGCCTCCGACGGGCCAATCTCCGCACACAACGCCCGCACCATCGTGGTCTTCCCCGCACCCTGCGGACCGGCCACCACAATCGACTTGCGGGCCCGCACCGCAGCCGCCAGGAAACTCGCCGCCACCTCACTCAACGAGCCCTTCGCCACCAAATCCGACAGCGTGACATCCCGCATCCGGTGTCGGCGCACCACCACCGACGGCCGCGGGGTCACCCACGCCGTCGCCGCCAACCGCGCCCCACCATCCAGCCGCAAATGCAGGCGCGGGTTCGCCTCACTGAACTGGCGGGCATTCACCTCAGACCGGGAGCCCAGGAAGACCAGGAAATCGATCAAGTCCTGGTCCGAATCCGCCACGGATGGGCCACGCTCCAGGCGGCCGTCGCCGTGTTCCAGCCACACCTCGTCAAACCCCAGGATCGTGATGTTCTCCACACTCGGGTCATCCACCAAAGGCTGCAGGCGGCCCAACCCGAACAGGGCGTCGAACACCGCCTGACCAAGCCTCGCCTGCTGCTGCCGGTCAATTGCGCCACGACCAGACCTCGCCTGGTCGGTGACCTCGTCGTCCAACAACTCGCCGATGATCCGCCACCCCAGCGACCGCTGCTGATCCCGGTCAAGATTGGGGTTCGAATCCAACCCGGCCATCAACCGCTCCGACGCCGCAGACCGCAACGCCGACACCAAACCCCAATCCACCCCATCACCCGCCGCGACGCGCCCCGCCCGATGACCATGCCCACTAATCGACACCACCCGGTGCTCGGCAGACATCGGAGGCACCGGCGCCGTTGCTACCCCCGACACGGACGACTCCTGCTGCACCGGGTCGGACAGGGAGAACGTGGACCTGGTGCGGCCCGGCCGCGGCTGCACCGGCGCCGAGAACAACGGCAGGCTCATCGGATCGGTCAGATCACGGGAAGCCTCAGAAGACTGAATCCGGTCGTTCATAGTGTCACCACTTCCTGCCGCGCCGACGTCTCTTGCCGCAATGCGGTTTCCTGCCTCGCTGCCGAAATCTGCTGGTCGATCGCCGCCGCGACACTCGCCAGCGATCGGACCAGCCGGCTGGTGCCGAACTTGCGGCCACCCGCCCGCCCGGCGCTCAACACCGCCGCGGCGTCCGGATCCCAGGACAGCGTGCCGAACACCGGCAACCCCAACGTCCGGGCAACATCCCGGCCGCTGTAAGGACGGCCCTCACCCACCACCACACACCCAGCGCTCAGCGCGCCGCTACCATCCTTGGCTGCGGCCGACCAGGAAACCGCCCACTGCCGAGCCCCGGCCAGCGCGGACAGACCACTCCCGGTGACCAGCAACCCCACATCAGCCGCGGCCACCAGTGGGGTCGGTGAATGGGCCATGCCGAGCCGGCCGGCGTCCACGATCACGTCGAGGCCGTTACGCTCCAGCCCGCGTAGTTCCACCGCAAGCGGTGCCCACACATCCACCAGGCCCGCCGCCTGCGCATGCGAGCGTGCCCCCGGCAACAACACCACGCTCGTGTCCGGCAGCGGCATCAACACGTTGGGCAGCACCCCAGCCAGCTGGCCGTCCCGGTGCGCCAACACCAGCCGCACCATCGCGTCGTTATGGGCGACCGTGCCCTGCAGGTAGCCGGCCAGGATTGCCGAACCACCCACCGGATCCGCGTCCACCAACACCACCGGACGCGGCCAACACATCGCCAACCCCAACCCGGTGGTCGTCACCCCGGGTGCCCCCGACGCGGAAGCCAACACGATCACAGCCATCAGCGTTCCCGCGAATCCAGCACGATCGCCAACTTCCCGGACGCCGACCGGGCCGCCAACTCCGGTGCCTGAAGGGCTGCCACCTCAACCACCAGCGCCACGTTCCCCGACGTTTAAAGAAGTCTCTATTGTTCAGGACTCAGATAATGGTAGAGCAATTGAAATAG
>CAZJMO010000075.1:0-5700 GCA_964547085.1 uncultured Fibrobacteraceae bacterium
CGATGAAAATTTGTGCGGACGCGTTAAGCCTTGCGGCGCGGCGGTCGGGGTCATCGTGGGGTTCGCCAGTGGTGCCGATCCGGAAGACGAGTGGGGCGCGCGCGAGGCGAAAGAAAAGGCCACGGTCTGCGGTGTCGTGTTCGGGCTGGCGGGCGCGCTGGTCGGTGTCGTGGTGCCGCCGGGCGAGAAATGGGAGCCGGCCGACATTTGCGGCGCCCGCGTGAGCTGTCGTCCGATGCCGGGCGGAGGCGCGGGACTGGTCGTTACGGCGGCGTTCTGACGAACCAACAGATCAACTGCGACCAAGGAGCCTGACAATGAGCGACTTCGATTCCCCCGAGAGCATCCTTGACCACGCCATCGCCCGGGAGCAGGCGGCCGCCGACCTCTACACCGACCTCGCCGCCCGCATGAAGCACGAGGGCATGAGCGAGGTGTTCCTGTCGTTCGCGGCGGAGGAGCGCGGGCACAAGATCAGGCTCGAACAGGTCAAGGCCGGCGCGACGGACATCGGTTCCGCCGCTGCGGTGACGGACCTCAAGATCGCCGACTACACCGTCGACGTCGAGCTGTCCGACGACCCGACCTACGCCGACATCCTGCTGTACGTCATGAAGCAGGAGAAGAAGGCCTTCCGGCTCTATACCGACCTCGCCGCGCGCGCCGGGGATGCCGGTCTGCAGCAGCTCTTCCTGTCGCTCGCCCAGGAAGAGGCCAAGCACAAGCTGCGCTTCGAGATCGAGTACGACGACAACGTGCTGACGGAGAACTGAGGCACGGCGCCGCGGCGCGGTCGTGGCCTCGGGCGTCTATTTCTGTGAGACGCGCGCGGTGGGCGAGGTCCGCGTGCAGAAGTTGGCGCTGATTCGGTAGGTTTTCCGATAACGGCATTGTCGCGCAAAACGTTATTGAATCCATGAACGAGAGCCCGTGAGGGTTCTCGTTCGTAAGTTCAGGAGACAACGAGCCCCGGATCCTCCCGTCGAATACCGCCGGTTTCGCATGTTGCTTTACGCCGGGGGCAGAGGATTACCACATCTGACGGCGGTCGGGCGCTGGCCGTCGACCGGTCAGCGCCGCGCGCCCAACCGTTCGATGATGAGCCGCCGCGCCGGAACCTCGATGAACTCGTAGGTCAGCGCGCAGAACACGTTCGCCAGCACGAAAAGCACCGGCAGCCGCGCGAAGCCGAGCCTGTCGGACAGCGCCGCCATCGGCGCGATCATCACCGTGATCTGCACCAGATAGAATCCGTACGAGGTCTTGCCCAGATAGACGAGGAGGCGGGCCGACAGCAGGTCGTGGATCGGGTTGCCTTCCAAGGTCAGCGCCAGGATGAACAGACCGGTCAGCAGGACCAGCAGATAGGCCAGGCCCCAGGTCGTCAGTTGCGAGATCGTGTCCGGGCGCATCACCACCAGGCTCTTGCCCCACATGCACGCGCCGATCCCGAGGAACGCCGCCGCCAGCAGCCAGACCGTGCGTCGGCCCGCGAGGTTCCGATCCACCCAGCCGTTGCGGTGCAGGAAGGCGCAGGCGATCCCGGTCGCGAACTCCGGGATCCGGCCGAAGAGCGTGGCGTGCCAGAGGTGGAAGTGGGAGCCCAGAAGCCCTTTCCACGTCCAGCCCAAGGTGCGCAGCAGAAGGACGAGACTTTCCCCGACGACGATCAACACAGTGGTGACCACGGCGATCGCGCCCAGGAGCCGCAGTCCGCGATGGCCCGACCACGGGCTGTCTGCATGCGATTCCGCGGGGGCCATTTTCGCGATCGCCAGGAAGATCAGCGGCGCGAAGACGTAGAAGTTCTCCTCGACGGTCAACGACCAGGCCGTCGGCAATCCCGCGTAGCGCAACTGCTCGAAGAAACCCTGGCTCATCGTCAGGGTGACGAGGAAATCGTCGCTGATCGCCGTTCCCTGCAGGACCAGGCCGACGTGCTGGATCAGCGCGTACACCAGGAAAAGCGGCCAGATGCGGGCGATGCGCTTGACGAAGAAGAGCCGCAGCGAGGCCGTGCCCTGCACCACGCCGTCGAAGTAGATCCGCGTGATCAGGAAGCCCGACAGGACGAAGAAGATGGATACGCCCACGTAGCCTTGTTGCCAGATCGGCATCAGCGGGATCCACTCGCCGGCGAATTCCACGCCGCGATTGGCGGGCGAGTAGACCCAGGCGTAGTGGAACATGAAGACCAGGAAGGCGGCCAGTGCGCGGAGCGACGTGAGGGGCTTGATCTCTTTCATGCGTTCCGGTCGTTCGATGTGTTTTCGTCGATGAGGCCGCGGATCCGAAACCCCGCTCATGATATCGGTGGTTGCACGCCGGATCAATCACCGACTCCGGTCTGCGCGCGCTTTCGACAAGGCCTGGTTCGTTCTGCAGTGCTATTGAGAATTCCTTGATTCGTGCGCCCGAGCCCGGCATTCTCGTCAACCATCAATGATGATGATATGCTGTCCCGGAACACGAACCAAGGATGCCGACATGTTGAAGCGGACCGTGATCTCCGCAGTCGTGCTGCTCGCGCTGCTGCTGGCGGGAACTGCACAGGCCCAGCTCGGCGATGATGCGCCGGCGTACGACGAGCGCGTCGGTGACATCCTCGACGAACTGGAACTGAAGTATACGATCGATGACGACGGTGATTTCAGGGTCATTTTCGGCATGGGCGACGGTCGATCGCAGCTGGCCTTCATCATGTCCGACACGAACGAGTACCTGAACCTGGAAATCCGCGAGATCTGGTCCTTCGGATACCGGGCTCCTTCGGGCGAATTCCCGGGCTCGATCGCCAACAAGCTGCTCGAGGACACGTTCCCCAAGAAGCTGGGCGCCTGGGCCAAGTTGAACGACAGGGCGGTGTTCGTGGTCAAGCTGTCGGCCAATGCCGACAGCGAATCGCTGCTCAGCGCCTTGACGATGGCGCTCGAGGCCGCCGACGAGATGGAGAAATCCCTTTCGGGCGACACGGACGAATTCTGAGACATCGCTGCATCCGCCGCACGAATCCGACGTGAGGATGAACCGACGATGGACCGGGCGCGACAAGCTCTCCAACGCCTGCAGGAGGGAAACCGTCGTTTCGTATCCGGGACGAGCGACCGCGATGCGCTCGTCGGCCCGGAGCGCCGCGGCGACGTTGCCGCGGGACAGCAGCCGACGGCTGTCGTGCTGGGTTGTTCGGACTCGCGGGTGCCGCCGGAGATCATCTTCGATCAGGGGTTGGGTGACCTGTTCGTCGTCCGTGTCGCCGGCAACATCGCGGGGCCGTCGCAGGTCGGAAGCATCGAGTTCGCGGTCGAGCAGTTCGGCGCGCCGTTGGTCGTGGTACTGGGGCATTCCGGGTGCGGCGCCGTGACGGTCACGCTCGACGACCTCGTGCAGCCGACGGCCAACTTGTCTGCCGACCTCCGGGCGATCATCGACCGGATCCGACCGGCCGTGGAGGATCTGCCGGACGCGGACGTGCCAAGCGCCGTCCGGGCGAATGTCCGCGCGGCGGTGCACCGGCTCCGGCACGGATCGCGGATCATCGCGCACCGCATACGACGCGGCGGACTCCTGGTCGTGGGCGCCGAGTACGTGCTCGACACCGGAGTCGTCGATTTCTTCGATGGTCTGGATTCCGGCCGGGATCCGTCGCGGTAACGCTCCGCCCGTTTCCGGGCGCGAGCGACCGATTCCGTTCCTTATCGCCTCAAGCCGTTGCGGGATTGACCGATGAATCTCGGCATGGTCGTGGTGCCCGGGATTCTGGACGATCTCGTTGTGGCGCATTGTGCGCTCCGGGTCGGTGGACAGGCCCACCCGCGCAGGATAGAGGAACACACATGACGCGAGACGCCGACAGCCGATCCCCGCAGCCGGCATCCGAAGGTTCCCGACAGGCCCTGGCGCGGGTCATCGAGTCCATCGCCGCGGCGGTGCAGTCGTCGACCATGGCGGAGTGCGATTCCGCGCTGGAGCGCGTGCTCCAGTCCCTTGGTCTGTTCATCGACGTGGACCGCTGCTACCTGTCGCACCAGAGATCGGACGCCGAATACACGCGGTTCGTGGGTGAGTGGTGCGCGCCGGGCATCGAGTCGTCGCAGGTGGACGACCAGAACCAGGTCGCGGTCTCCTCGCTGTCCTGGGCCATCGAGAAGCTGAAGAGCGGCGAGATTATCCGCGTTCACCGCCTCGACGATCTGCCGGACGATGCGTCCGCGTCGGCCGCGCGCTGGCGACAGGCCGGACTGCGGTCGCTGCTCGCGGTACCGGTCCGATTCTGCGGCGAGTTCGTGGGCGTCTTGGGCGTCGACAGCATACGGCGGGAGGTCCGCTGGACCGAAGACGATGTGGTGCTCCTGCGCACCATCGCCGACATCATGGTCGGCTCCTGGGAACGGCGCCGCATGGAGACCGAACTGGCCGACCGCCTCGCGATCGAGCATCTGGTGGCGTCCCTCTCCACGAGCTTCATCAACATGCCGATCGACGAACTGGACGCGCGGATCGACACCGCCCTTCTGGACCTGGGCGAGATCTCCGACGTGGACCGGATCTATCTCTTCGAGACCCGGAACGAGGGGCGGACCCAGCATTTCGCCCACGAATGGTGCCGTGACGGCGTGCCCTCGCTCGTCGAGGACGTCGGCACGGTCCGGTTCGAGGAGGTCGAGTGGGGGATCGACAAGATCCTCGCCGGTGAGGTGCTCCAGATCGCGAACGTGGACGAGTTGCCGGAAGAGGTCGGAGCGGTCAAGGCGCGCTGGGTTGCCCAGGGGCTGCGCGCCATGCTGGCGGTGCCCTGTTTCTACGGGGGCCGGCTGGCGGGCGTACTCGGGTTCGAATGTCTGCGCGAGGTGAAGTCGTGGCGCCGGGAGGACGTCTCCCTGCTCAAGACGGTCGCCGAGATGATCTTCAACGCCAAGACTCGGCAGCGCGCGGAGCGGGAACTCGTGCGCGCCAAGGATGAGGCCGAGGCTTCGGTCCGGGCCAAGAGCGAGTTCCTGGCCAACATGAGCCACGAGATCCGAACGCCCATGAACGGCGTGCTGGGCATGACCGGCCTGCTCCTGGACACCAAGCTGGATGGAGAGCAGCGCGAGTACGCCGACGTCATCCGTTCCTCGGGCGAGCGCCTGCTCGTGATCATCGACGACATCCTCGATCTATCGAAGCTGGAAGCGGGGCAGATCCATCTCGAGGCGCATCGGTTCGACCTGCGGGAAGTCGCCCAGCAGGTCGTGGATTCGCTGGCCCTGCTGGCGCAGCGCAAGGGGCTGGAAATCGTGCTCCGGTACCGCCCCGACGTTCCCCGGCGGTTCGTCGCCGATTCGGGCCGACTACGCCAGGTCCTGACCAATTTCGTCCAGAACGCGATCAAGTTCACCGACGCGGGGCACGTTCTGGTGGACATCGGTTGCACGGGCAGCACGGTCGCTGCCGCGAGCCTGAGCTGTCGGATCTGCGACACCGGCATCGGGATCTCGCCCGAGAAACAGGCGATCATCTTCGACAAGTTCACCCAGGCCGACTGCTCCACGACCCGCAAGTACGGCGGAACCGGGCTCGGCCTGTCCATCAGCCGGCAACTGATCGAGGTGATGGGCGGTTGTATCCGGCTACAGAGCACCCCGGGCGAAGGCTCCACCTTCGGCTTCGATCTGGAACTGCCGCGCGATAAGCTCGTGGTGTTCACGGGCGTAAGCGGTT
>CAZJMO010000075.1:5710-6184 GCA_964547085.1 uncultured Fibrobacteraceae bacterium
GTGCAGGCCTCGCGGGGACGTGTACTCGTGGCCGTGCCCGAGGGGCCTCTCGCGGCCACGCTCCGGGAGCAGGTGCAGACTCTGGGTTTCGAGCCGGTCGAGGCGTCCGATCCGGCGGATCTCGAGGCCGTGGTTGCGATCGCAGTGAATCCCGCCGCGCCCTGTTCCGCGGTGATCACGGAGGCCGTGGCGGACGGCACGGCGCAGTTCGAGGAGATGCGTTCCGCGATGCAGCGCCTGGCCGTGGTCGACGGCGCGCCGGCCTTGATCGGGCTGGCGCCGTTCGGCGGCCTGGCCGACAGCCGGAACGACGTGGCGTTCGACGCGGTCCTGCGCAAGCCGGTCCACCCGGAGCGGCTGGCCGATGCTCTCCAGACGGCCCAGGCCGGATCCACAGGCGCGTCCCGGCGCGTCGATCGACCCGCGAGCCCGGATCGGGCGGAGCGTCGGCGGTCGACCGACGACGGTCGCCCG
>CAZJMO010000075.1:6194-9513 GCA_964547085.1 uncultured Fibrobacteraceae bacterium
CGCTGCGGATCCTGGTCGTCGACGACAATCCCTGCAACCAGAAGGTGGCGTGCCTCATCCTAGGCAAACTGAGCTGCCGCGCCGACGTGGCCGGGGACGGGCAGGAGGCGCTCGAAATGCTCGAGAGTCTCTCGTACGACCTGATCCTCATGGACTGTCAGATGCCCCGCGTCGACGGCTACCAGGCCACCGCGGCAATTCGAGCCCGCGAAGGCGACGACGCCCACGTGCCCGTCGTGGCCATGACGGCCCACGCCATGGCCGGCGACCGGGAACGCTGCATCGAGGCCGGGATGGACGACTACATCAGCAAGCCGGTCAATCAGGATAAGCTGCGGCAGATCGTGGCTCGCTGGGGCCTGCCGGCGGTCGTCGGCTAGCGGACCGGGCCGCGGGCGATGACGTCGCTTCTCAGCGACGACCACCTGGACTGTTCGAGCCAGCGATCGAGCCACGGCGCGGACGGAAATTCGTCGGGTTGTCCGAACGGTTCGGGCCACCGGCTGACGATCCCCCACAACACATCCGAGGCGAGCGCGCGCGACGGTCGCAATCGATCGTCGCAGAGGATGATCACGCCGCCGCTGTCGGGGTGTCCGGCGCTGATCGCGATGCGGTACGAGCCGTCGTCCTGCTTGAAAGAATGCGGCGAGAACGCGCGGATGCGCACCTTCTGGATCTGTTGCATCACCGGTTGGCTGAAGGCGGGCAGGACGAGGCGGTAACGGGCGCCGTCGGCGATGTCGCCCACCGGACCGCGGCCGGGCCCACGGGGAGGATCCACCGCCGCGCCGCTCCAGGCGCCTTCCTCCAGGTAGATGACCGTGGCTCCCTGATACGCGGGGTCGTTGTTGGTGCCCAGCGCGAGCAGTTCGTCCCGGTCGTCGTCGTCGAGGTTGCCGATGAAGAGCGTGCTGATGTGGCCGCGGTTGACGTACTGGCCGAGCGTCGTCCCGCCCGGTTCGTAGACCGCGACGACGCCCGGATAATACTGCGCGTGGGTGTAGCAGAGGACCAGTTCCCGGGGCCCGACGCCGTCGAAATCCATGAAGCGGATCCTGGAGCAGCCGAAGCCGTGCCTCTCGGCCAGGATATCGTCGCCGAACGCCTGACGCACGGGCGTCTCATCGACGGCGTACGTGGCGACGCGGGCGCCTGTGTCGCGGCGGATGCGCCAGGCTTGCGAGCCGTCGTCGGTGGCGTTGTAGAACCCCACGATCATCGTTCCGTCGTCCCACGGGGCATCCGCGGCGACGCGGACGCTGACATTCTCGTGGACCCGCCACATCACGCGCTGCAGCAACCCGTCGCGCATGATCAGATCGCCGTCGACGATCTCCCATGTCGCGTTGGCCAGGGTCACCTGCCAGGCGAACAGCGCCAGAACGACGAGCGCCACGCCTCCCAGCGCGACGCCCCAGCGCATACGGCGTCGGGATCGTGGCGCCGGGAACCGGGCCAGATCGGCCGGCGCGCAGCCCAGGGCCTCCGCCAGCAGCATCACGGTCTTGTCCTGGACCCGGGCGCGGTGGCCGTTCTCGATGTCGCGGATCGAACGCTCGCTGAGGTCGGCGCGGTCGGCCAGATCCTGTCGGGAAAATCCTGCGTTGAGGCGGTGCGCGCGGAGGCGCGCGGCGAGGTCGATCTCGGCCACGGAGAGGTTTCGGGCCGGGTCGTGACGAGTTTCTGCGGGTTCGGTGGTCATAGACGATTCCTTGAATGCGTGGGTCGGTCGTTTACGAACCGTCCGACAGTAGCATTACGACAATCAATGTCGCAATTGTGGAAAACTGTAACCCGTTGATTTGGCGACGTTTCTTGCGGTTTCCGATCGTTTCCGTTGTCTGCGTTCAATGGAGAGCGCAATGATTACGCCGATTCCAGGAAACTGGTTGAACGGGGGAGACGTTGAGGGACGGGTCATGGCGGAATGCCGAACATGTATCCCATCCCCCATGAGTAATCTGGATTTCCTCGCCCAATTGTGGCTCGGCCCCAGCGCTCCCCCGACCCCTTACCTGCCGTCGGTCAATCAACTCCCGAGTTTGTCGAGAATGTGGTCGATGACCTGACAGTGCTCTTTCTGGGGACTGAAGAGCACGATGTCGGAATCCTGCTCCGCTTTCACCGTGTGGCCGGGCGGCCAGTAGAACAGGTCTCCCTCACCGGCGGTCTCGAATTCGCCGTTCGCGAACGTCGTGGTCATCTTCCCCTTCACGACATAGCCCCAGTGGGGGCACTGGCACAGGTTTCCTTCCAGGCCGTGGAGCAAGGGCGTGATGTCCGCCCCGGCTCCGAAGGAGAAGAACTCGCCGCTGATCTTCCCGTAACCGGTTGCGTCACCGAATTCCTTCTGCTGGCGGGCGACGGCGCCGGGAGCTTCGATTCTGACGGGTACGTCGTCTCGAAATATTCTCATGAGCCGGCCTCATTCCATAAAATCATTGCGTGTCATACCGGACCCACATGGTCGCGTACATGGGCGATAATGTCAATCATTCTCTATTGTGCGCCGAGTCGCGACCTCACCGCAGCAACGCGGCGGCGATCACCATCCGCATGGCCTCGGACGTGCCCTCGTAGATCTCGGTGATGCGCTGGTCGCGGTACAGCCGCTCGATCTCGAACTCCTTGATGTAGCCGTAGCCGCCGTGGATCTGCAGTGCCTGGTGGACGACGCGGTGGCTGGCCTCCGACGCGAAGAGCTTGGCCATGGCCGCGGCCGAGGAGTAGCGCTTTCCCTGATCCTTTTCCCACGCGGCCTGCATCAGCAGCAGCCGCGAGGCCTCGACGTCGGTGGCCATGTCGGCCAGCCGGAACCGGGTGTGCTGGAATCTGGTGAGCGGACGGTCGAATTGCTCGCGTTGCTGCGCGTACGCCGTCGCCAGATGGAGCGCGCGGCGGGCGATGCCGTGGGCCTGGGCCGCGATGCCGATGCGCCCGCTGTCGAGTGTCTTCATGGCGACCTTGAAGCCCTGGCCCCACTCGCCCAGGAGATTCTCGCGCGGCAGGCGGCAGCCGTCGAAGACCAGTTCGGTGGTGCTGGAGGCGCGGATGCCCAGCTTGTTCTCGGCCTTGCCGATGGCGAACCCGGGCGTGCCCCGCTCGACGATGAACGCCGAGATGCCGCCGTGCTTGGCCTCCTTGTCGCCGCGGACGAAGACGATGAAGATGTCGGCGAAACCGCCGTTGGTGATGAAGTTCTTGGTGCCGTCGATGACGTAGTGGTCGCCGTCGGGAACGGCGGTGGTGCGGGTGCCGGCCGAGTCGGTGCCGGCGTGGGGTTCGGTCAGGGCGAAGCCGCCCCAGGCTTCGCCGC
>CAZJMO010000075.1:9542-11087 GCA_964547085.1 uncultured Fibrobacteraceae bacterium
GGAAGCGCTGCTTCTGTTCCTCGGTGCCGAAGTGGAGGATGGGATCCTGCGTCAGGCTGTTGGTCACCGACACGGTGACGCCGATCGAGGCATCGGCATAGCTCAACTCCGAGATCATCAGGGCGTACGAGATCGCGTCGAGCGCGCTGCCGCCGTACTGCTCGGGCGTGCCGATGCCGCAGTAGCCCATGGACGCCAGTTCCTGCAGCATCGCCGGGGCGGTGCCGCAATCCCGCTCGGCCTCCTCCGCCTGCGGCAGCAGCTTCTGCTCGGCGAACTGGCGTGTGGCGTCGCGCAGCATCGTCTGCTGCTCGGTCAGTTCGAGGTCCATGCCCGTCCTTCCCCGCCGCAGGCGGCGCCACGACGTCTCGCTCGTTGAAGAAACACGATCCCGACAGCCCACGCTACGACCGCTCCACGCCGGTCGCTACGGGCCTCGGGTGGCCCGTCGTCCGGTTTGGGCTAGATTGTCGAGTTCAATAGTTGTCTTTCAACGGGTGGGAGCCATGGCGGACATCAAGCTCGATCGGACCCTTGCGTCCTTCCTCGCCGGTGATCGCCGCGCCGCCGCCCGACTGATCAGCATGGTCGAGAACGGCGGACCGCGCGCGGTCGATGTTCTGCACGCCATCTACCCGCGCCTCGGCCGGGCGCCGCGCCTGGGCGTCACCGGGCCGCCGGGAGTCGGCAAAAGCACCCTCGTGGACGTCCTGGTGCGCCATCACCGCGCGCAGGGCCGCCGCGTGGGCGTGGTGGCGGTCGACCCCACCAGCCCGTTCACCGGCGGCGCTGTTCTGGGCGACCGCGTTCGTATGGGCGACCTCACCTGCGATCCCGGCGTCTTCATCCGCAGCATGGCCACCCGCGGCAGCCTGGGTGGCCTGGCCCGGGCGACCAAGGAAGTGACCGACGTCCTGGAGGCGTTCGGCCAGGACGTCCTCATCATCGAGACCGTGGGCGTGGGGCAGACCGAGATGGACATCGCCCGCGCCGCCGACAGCGTGGTCGTGGTCCTGTCCCCCGAATCCGGCGACGGCATCCAGGCGATGAAGGCGGGAATCATGGAGGTGGCCGACATCCTGGTGGTGAACAAGGCCGACCGCGCCGGCGCCGGTCGATTGGCGCGCACGCTCGAGGCGGATCTGGGCATGCGGACACATGCGGACTGGACGCCCCCGGTCCTGGTGACCGTGGCGGTCAAGGGCGAGGGCGTGCCCGAACTGGCCGCGGCGCTGGACGCCCACCGCGCCCACCTGGAGCAGAGCGGCGAGCTGGCCGTTCGCCGCCGCAACCGCGCCGTCGAGGCCATCGATGCTGCACTCCAGGACGATCTCCGGCGGCGCGCGCAAGCCCGCTTCGCCGATCCCCGGGCGGCGGCCATCGACGCCACGGCGTTGGGCGCCACCCCGCGCGCGGACCAGCGGGCGAGGTGGCCGACGGCCCGGAAGCTCGGCGTCGAGCGGGCGATGACGCAGTGGAAGGTCGCGGTGACCGGCGGGCCGGTGCCGAGCGCATCCGGTTGGTGCCCGGGAACCGGAGGGAGGT
>CAZJMO010000076.1:0-7941 GCA_964547085.1 uncultured Fibrobacteraceae bacterium
ATCTCGTGTTCGAGAACGTGGAACTCAAGACCCGCAGCTACAAGTAAGGAGGTGGCCTCGATGAGCAAGACACTCAACCTGAAGATCTGGCGACAGAAACACGGCGAGGACAAGGGCCGCTTCGAGACATACACGGTCGGAGGCGTCCTCGACGAGATGTCCTTCCTCGAAGTACTCGACATCCTCAACGAGGACCTGGCACACCAGGGCAAGGAACCCGTCGAGTTCGACAGCGACTGCCGCGAGGGAATCTGCGGAACCTGCGGACTGGTGATCAAGGGCGTGGCGCACGGTCCGGGTTCGGGCTGCACCACGTGCGAGATCCGCATGCGCCAGTTCCAGGACGGCGAGACCGTCATGGTCGAACCGTTCCGCGCCGGCCCGTTCCCGGTGATCAAGGATCTGGTGGTCGACCGCTCCGCGTTCGAGCGCATCCAGCAGGCGGGCGGCTTCGTGACGGCCAACGTGGGCTCGGCCCCCGACGGCAACGCGGTGCCGGTTCCCAAGGAGAACGCCGACAAGGCCATGGACGCCGCGTCGTGCATCGGCTGTGGCGCGTGCGTCGCGGCGTGCCCCAACGCGTCGGCGTCGCTGTTCGTGTCGGCGAAGATCTCGCAGTTGTCCAGGCTGCCGCAAGGCGAGCCCGAACGCCGGCGTCGCGCCCTCAAGATGGTCGAGCAGATGGACGCCGAAGGCTTCGGCAACTGCTCCAACCATGCGGAGTGCGAGGCCGTGTGCCCGAAGGAGATCTCCATCGAGCACATCGCGGTCATGCGGCGGGAGTATCTGCAGGCGGTGATCCGGGGAAGCAAGTAGGCGCCCCGTTCCGCGATCCTCAAGAGACCGGCCCGCCTCCTTCACGGGGCGGGCCGGTCGTCGTTTCGGCGGATCGGGCAGCGTCTAGAACTTGTAGGCCACGTTGATGCTGATAAAATTGGCGTCGCTGATGAGGTTGAGCCGGCCCTCGAGGCCCAGGTTGGGCTGCATCTGGAAGCCGCCGCCCAGCGTCAGACCCAGCTCGGTGCTGGTGTCGGAATCGTCGTAACCGGGAGTGTCGAACTCGACCTTGGCCGTGGCGAAGGCCAGACCGAGACCGCCCAGCAGGTAGGCCTGCGAATCCTTCAGGTTGTACTGCGCGAGGACCATGATGGGAACCATGCTGGCCGACACGTCCGCACCTTCGAAGTCTTCGGTGGTGAAGTAGATGTACGAGATCTCGCCGCGGAAACTGATGTCGGCGGTATGAGGCACGAGGACTCCGATGCCGGCGCCGATACCGAAGTTGGCGATGTCGCCGAAGTCGCCGGTGGGGAAAGCGAGAACGCCGTTGCCGTACCATTCCTTCTGCTGGTAATCGACGGCGGCGGCGGGCAGCGAGACGAGCAGGGCGACGGCGGCCGCGATCAGGAAGAGACGCTTGATCATGGGGATGCTCCTTCGGGGCATTGAGTTCCGTGTAACGGTCAAACGAGGGCGCGATCCTAACCCGGCAAGCAGACGCAATGAAGCAAAAAGAGCTCCGGTTCCTGTTCTGATTCTATCCCGTTCGCGATTCACTGTCCCGTCACGTCCGCCCGTTTCCCGACTCGACGAGCCGCGCCATATCGTACCCGGCGGCGATCGAGATGGCCGTTTTTATCCCGTTTAATATACTGGTTTTTATCCTCTTTCGCGAACACCCACGCCCCCACACGCAGGGAGATCCCATGAATCGCCTGACCGTCATGAGGCTCGTCGCCTTTGGCGCGCTGATGCTGGTGCTGCCCGCCGCGGCCGACGTGCAACCTACGTCCCTGCTCCAGCCCGTCCGCCCGCTTTCCGCCGTCGAGGTGTTCGCGCTGGCGCCGGTCGACCTGGCCAAGGCGGCCGACGAGGACGAGGTGTCGCGCCTGCAGGGTGAACCCGAACGCTTCGCCGTACCCGAGAAGATCTCCGTCACGCCGGAAACGAGCGGGACCTGGGAGTCCCTGCCCGATTCGCGCTTCCAGCTCTGGCGCCTGCGGGTGACCGCGCCCGGCGCGCTGTCGCTGAACGTCGGTTTCGACAGGTTCCGTCTGCCCAAAGGCGGTCGCCTGGTGATCCATCCGGTGAGCGGCACGGATCCGGCCCGCGAGTTCACCGCCCGCGACAACCGCGACCACGGCGAGCTCTGGACGCCCGTGGTGCTCACCGACGATCTGGTGATCGAACTGACCCTGCCTGTCGAGAGCCGCCGCGACTACGCGCTGCGCCTCGCCCAGGTGGGCAAGGGCTACCGCTATTTCGGCGAGGACCCGAGCGCCAAGTCGGGTACCTGCAACAACGACGTGGTGTGTCCCGAGGGCGATCCCTGGCGCGCCGACATCAACAGTGTCGGCGTCTACACGCTCAGCGGCGTGTGGACCTGCACCGGCGCCATGATCAACAACTCGGCCGAGGACGGGACGCCCTACTTCCTGACCGCCAACCACTGCGGGGTCTCGTCCGCCAACGACCAGACCCTGGTGCTCTACTGGAACTTCCAGAGCCCCGTCTGCGGCCAGCAGGGCGGCGGCTCGCTCACCGACACCCAGACCGGCGTGATCTTCCGCGCCACGTCGGGCGCCAGCGACTTCTGCCTGGTCGAGCTCGAGGAACTCCCGCTTCCCGACTGGAACGTCACGTACGCGGGCTGGGACCGCAGCGATGCCGATTCCCCGCTCGCGGTCGCCATCCATCATCCGAGCACCGACGAGAAGGCCATCAGCTTCGAGAACGACCCCACCACCACCACCTCGTACCTCGGCACCGCCGTCCCCGGCGACGGCACGCACATCCGCATCACCGACTGGGACGACGGCACCACCGAGCCGGGCAGCAGCGGCTCGCCGCTCTTCGACCATAACCACCGCATCGTCGGCCAGCTCCACGGGGGCTACGCCGCCTGCGACAACGACCTCAGCGACTGGTACGGCCGCGTGTCGGTCAGCTGGAACGGCGGCGGCACCGACGCCACCCGCCTCAGCAACTGGCTCGACCCCCTGGGCACCGAGCCCACGGCCGTCGATCTCCTCGACCCCGCCGCTACCGGCCTCGGCGTGCAGCCTTACGGCGGCCTGATCGCGCAGGGCGAACCCGGCGGACCGTTCGCCCCCGCGAGCGTGACCTACACCCTGGAGAACACCGGCGACAGCGCCCTCTTCTTCCAGGCGAGCGCCGACCAGACGTGGATCGAACTCGACACCGCCGGCGGCAACCTCGACCCCGGCGCCACCGCGACGGTCGTCGTCTCGCTCGGCGCCGCGGCCGACGCGTTGCCCGTCGGCGTGTACGACGGCCAGGTCACCTTCACCAACCAGACCACCGGCGAGGGCGACACCGCGCGCACGGTGTCGCTGCAGGTGGGGTCGGTCCAGACTGTCCTGAGCTGGACCCTGGACACCGATCCCGGCTGGGCGCGCACCGGCCAATGGGACTGGGGCGAGCCCGCAGGCGGCGGCGGCGAGTACGGCAATCCGGATCCCACCGAGGGCTTCACCGGCCTCAACGTGCTCGGCTACAACCTGGCCGGCGACTACGCCGCAAGCCTCTCCGAGCAGAACCTGACCACCGACGCCATCGACTGCTCGCTCCTGCAGGCGGTGTCGGTACGCTTCCGGCGCTACCTCAACGTCGAGCAGCCGGATTATGACCACGCGTATCTCCGCGCCAGCACCGACAGCACGACCTGGACCACCATCTGGGAAAACGGCGCCGAGATCACCGACGACGCCTGGCAGCTGGTCGAGTACGACCTCTCCACGATCGCCGACGGCGAGCCCGCCGTGTACCTGCGCTGGGTCATGGGCGCGACCGACGGCAGCTGGCAGTTCAGCGGCTGGAACCTGGACGACATCGAGATCCGCGCGCTCAGGGACGACGTCACGGCCGTCGGCGACCTTCCCGTTCTTACGACCGTCATGCGCGGCGCGGCGCCCAACCCGTTCAACCCGCGCACGCAGGTGCGGTTCGACCTGGCGCACAACGGCCGGGCCCGGGTGACCGTCCACGACGCCCGTGGCCGTCTGGTCCGCGTAATCGAGAACGCGGTGCTGCCGGCGGGGTCGCACACCGCGGCTTGGGACGGGACGGATCGCAACGGCCGGAGAGTCGGCAGCGGGGTGTACTTCGCGCGGTTGGAGGCCGAGGGTAGAGCGTTCACGGGGAAGTTGTTGCTCGTGAAATAGACGGTCGTTCGCGGGATTAGAGGCGGTCGCGCCCGGAACCGGGCGCGACCGAATTTCAGTAGCCCGCCGGATAGCCCGCCATCGCCGCGAACTCCGCGGAGCTGTCCGTGTCCACGCCCATCTTCCAGACCACGTAGCTGCCGCGCGGCACGCCGATGATCGTCGCGATGCGTTCGCAATCCGCCGCGAGCAGGCAGTGCACGTCCATCGGCATGTCGATCAGGCCTGCGAGATGTTCCGGCCCCTTGGCGATCACCACGTCGGCATTCATGAAGACACGGTGGAAGGCGTTCGATGTCGAGCCCCACATCACGCCGGACGTGTTGTCGCCGGTCACGACCAGTTCGGCCCACCGTTCGATGCCTGCATTCCTTGCGTCCTCGAGCATCACGCCGTCGAGGACCGGTTCGCCGGCGCTCCCGCCGAGGTAGAGGACACGCTCGGCGTGCGCCAGTTCGGCGCGCAGGACATCCGTACCATCGATGGTCAGGCCCCTGTCGAACACGCGCCGGATGATCCGTTCGGGCGACGGCGGCAACGAGCCTTCGAAATCCAGGGCACTGCCGGCGACCGCCAGCTTCACGGCGCAGGCGAAGGGGTCGTCCGCCTCCTCGATCATCGACCGCAATGCTGCGCGGCGGGCGTTCATCTGATCGACGCACTGGCGCCGAAAACCGCGGCAGGGGTCGTCGTCTCCCAGAACCTCCCGGATCGAGATCGGGAGTGCCGGCGGAGACGGCGCCGGGCGCCCTTATTACAAACCGATATCATTAAGTCAAGACTGCCTACGGGCGCACCCGGTCTCGCCCAGCTCCCATTCGGCAGCCAGATCGGCGCTGGTCACGGCGGCTTTCATGGGCAGTTCCTCGACCGACTTGGTCGCAATTCCCGGGCGGGAGCACGGAAGCTCTCTTAGTATGTAGCAGAACTTGAACATGCGCCGCCAACCGCCTCGGAGGAGCACCATGCCGCTCACGCCCACGCCCGCCTGCTCTCCCTGGCTGAACACGGGAGAGTCCGAGGAGAAGCGCGAGGAGATCCGCCGCTACTTCCACGACACCTACGATGTCTACGAGAAGCTGTTCGAGGTGATGGCGGACGACGAGGCCTACTACCGCCGGGCCGACCCCTTGCGCCACCCGCTCATCTTCTACCTCGGCCACACCGCCGCCTTCTTCGTCAACAAGCTGGTGCTGGCCAAGATCGTCACCGAACGCGTCGAGCCGCGCTTCGAGTCCCTCTTCGCCATCGGCGTGGACGAGATGAGCTGGGACGACCTCGACGAGCGCCACTACGACTGGCCGACCGTCGCCGACGTCTACGCCTACCGCCGCAAGGTCCGCGCGCTGGTCGACCGCGTGATCGACACGCTGCCGCTGTCGCTGCCCATCGGCTGGGACACGCCGTTCTGGGTGATCCTCATGGGCGTCGAGCACGAGCGCATCCACCTGGAGACCAGCTCGGTGCTGATCCGCCAGCTGCCGCTCGACCTCGTCCGCGAACACCCGGACTGGCCGGTGTGCGGACGCACCGAAGAGGCGCTCGTCAACGAACTGCTGGACGTGCCCGCCGGCCGCGTCGTCCTGGGCAAGGATCGCGCGCACGGGCTCTACGGCTGGGACAACGAATACGGCCGCCTGACCGCCGACATCCCATCCTTCCGCGCCGCCAAGTACCTGGTCAGCAACGCCGAATTCCGCGACTTCGTGAGCGCCGGCGGCTACGGCGACCAGCAGTGGTGGACCGAGGAAGGCTGGGCCTGGCGCAACTTCGCCGAAGCCGAACACCCGCGTTTCTGGGTGTCGAGCGGCCGGGGAGACTGGTCGCTGCGCTGCATGGTGCAGGAGATTCCCATGCCATGGGACTGGCCGGTCGAGGTGAACCAGCTCGAAGCCAAGGCGTTCTGCAACTGGAAAGCCGCCGAATCCGGCCTGCCCGTGCGCCTGCCCACCGAAAAGGAATGGTACCGTCTCATCGACAGCGCCGGCCTCGCCGACCAGTCCGTGTGGAGCGACGATCGAGCCAACATCAACCTGGCCCGGTACGCCTCGTCGTGCCCGGTGAACGAGGTCGTGACCGCCGGCTTCGGCGATGTCGTGGGCAACGTCTGGCAGCACACCGAGACGCCGATCACCGGCTTCGAGGGTTTCGCCGTCCATCCGCTGTACGACGATTTCTCCACGCCCACCTTCGACACCCGGCACAACCTGATCAAGGGCGGCTCCTGGATCTCCACCGGCAACGAGATCACCCGCGACAGCCGCTACGCCTTCCGCCGTCACTTCTACCAGCACGCCGGCTTCCGCTACATCGTCAGCGAGGCGCCCGTGGTGATCCGCGACGACGTGTACGAGACCGACGCCGTGGTCGCCCAGTACTGCGACTTCCACTACGGCCGCGAGCATCTCGGCGTGGCGAACTTCCCGCAACAGCTGGCCGCCGCCTGCGCCGAACTCATGGCCGACCGCGCCACCGGCCGCGCCCTGGATCTGGGCTGCGCCGTGGGCCGCGCCACCTTCGAACTGGCCCGCACCTTCGACCACGTCACGGGCGTCGACTTCTCCGCCCGCTTCATCCGCTTCGGCCACGAGCTGCGGGAGCACGGCTACGCCCGCTACGCCGTCCCCGACGAGGGCGACCTGGTGAGCTACCACGAGGCACGCCTCGACGCGCTGGGCCTCGACGACCTGCGCGACAAGGTGGAGTTCCGCCAGGGCGACGCCCACAATCTCAAGCCGCAATACACCGGCTACGACCTGATCCTCGCGGCCAACCTCATCGACCGTCTCCACGACCCGCGCGCCTGGCTCGCCGGCGTCCACGAACGCCTCAACCCCGGCGGCCTGCTGGTGCTCGCCTCCCCGTACACCTGGCTCGAGGAATTCACCCCGCGCGACCAGTGGCTGGGCGGCATCAAGGTCGACGGCGAGAACGTGACCACGCTGGACGGGCTGCACGCGGCCCTACAGGCACACTTCACACCGGTCGGCGAACCGCGGGACGTGCCACTGGTGATCCGCGAGACCGCGCGGAAGTTCCAGCACACCATCGCCCAGATGACCGTCTGGGAACGGAGGAACTCGTGAAAATGACCTGGATCTTCGTCGCCACCTGCCTTGTCCTGGCGCTGTTGACCGCCCTGCTGGCCCGCAACGCCTGCTCGGCCGACATGACCCGCGCCAAGGCCGGTGAGAGCCCGTCCATCTACGATTTGCAGATCGACGACATCGACGGTCAATCCGTCGACCTGGACCGCTACCGCGGCACCGTGGTGCTGGTGGTCAACACGGCAAGCAAGTGCGGCCTGACGCCCCAGTACGAGGGCCTGCAGGCGCTGCACGCCGAGCTCGCCGACCAGGGCTTCGCCGTGCTGGGCTTCCCGTCCAACGACTTCATGGGCCAGGAACCCGGCACCGCCGCGGAGATCAAGCAGTTCTGCGGTCTCAACTACCGCGTGACGTTCCCGCTGTTCGCCAAGTCCAGCGTCAAGGGCAAGGACCGCTGCGAGGTCTTCCGGCGCCTGACCACCGAACTGGACGAGCCGACCTGGAATTTCACCAAGTACGTGGTCGGCAAGGACGGCCGGGTGATCGCCCGGTTCGGACCGCGCACCAAACCCGACGACCCGCGCCTGCGCGACACCATCGAGCGGGCGCTGGCGGCGGAGTAGGCCACGGAGCACGGTTGATCAGAACCGCGCGGCGCTGAGCTGACTGGGGATTCGGTTGTCGGAACAATTAGAAACATTAAAAGAGAT
>CAZJMO010000076.1:7951-8427 GCA_964547085.1 uncultured Fibrobacteraceae bacterium
GTGACCGGTGCGCTGACGGACGAGAACACGCCCATCCAGCCCGAAGGCAACACCGCTCGACGACCTCGTCACCGGCCACGAATTCTCCATGCAGCTGGTGCCGGAACTGGCGGACAACCTCTGGCTCGACGGACGGATCTGGATCCGCGCCGTCCTGTCCGAGACCAACGTCGGACTGGAAGACGCCCGGTAGACTGTTTTCGACGCGGCAGAAATCGCACATTGACAATCCGACATCACAGCCGGAACCATACCCGGGAGGTCGAATCCCCCGCAGGCCCCACCGGCCTACCATGTCACGGAGGACAACATGACATCCCGGCACTTCACCGCCTTGACGGCCATGCTCCTGATGCTTCCCCTGGCGGTCCTCGTCGGGTGCAGTGACGACGATGACGATCACCCTTTTATCGTTTTGTCACTGGTTTTCATTTTAAATCAGATTATTATGATAATGCTGTTTTCGAAATAGCGCG
>CAZJMO010000076.1:8437-11037 GCA_964547085.1 uncultured Fibrobacteraceae bacterium
GGCCGAAGAGGGCCCCGGCGAACAGCGACGAGCCGACCACGGAGGCGGAGGCGCGCGACGTGTGGGGGTCACCGGGCCCCTCGCGGGTGATGAGCACGACGCTCGCCAGGGCGACGGCGATCCCGACCACCGCCGCGGCCACCATCGGCGTCGCGGGTGGCTCCCTCGATTTGAACGACGAGATCTCCCTGACGCTGGCGCTTTTTGATGTTCCGGCGACCACCGAGATCACCATCACCAACGAGGGCGATCAATGCGACGGCATGGTGTCCACGCGGATCGCGGACTCGCCGGTCTACGCCATGGGCCCCGTCGGCACAACCTTCGCGGCGCCGGTCCAGCTCACCCTGCACTATGACGAGGATGATCTCCAGGGCATGTACGAGGACGCCATGGTCCTGTACGCCCGCGGCGCCACCGGCTGGACCCCGCTGGAGACCGTGATCAACCTGAGCGCCAACACGGCCCACGCCCTGGTCGCGGACCTGGCCGACATCGTCCTCACCTCGCCCAACGCGGCCGACGGCGTGTACGTGGAGTTCGGCACCGGGATGTACTACTCGCAGGAGTCGCTATCCTGGAACGGTCGCATGGATTACGTCTTCTGCCGATTCGATGTGGTCCGCAACGAGGATCGGCAGGTGCCGCTGGAGGCCGGCGCGGTCTCCTTCTCCGGCGAATACATGAACTACAGCAACGGCGGGTATCACTTCTACGAGATCGAGGATCCCGAGGAGTTCGAGTTCCTGTTCGTGAACGACGCGTACACCCTCTTCGTGGAACCGAGTGCGGACATCCCGCAGGCCCTCTTCCAGGGCGTGACGGCCGCCCACGAGGTCTACGTGACGAACCTGGACGTGGACACCGCGGTGCCGCTGGCCGGTTACACCATGGAGTGGGCCGGGGCGGAGGCCGGCGGCGACGTGGAGATCGTCGTGTCGGACAGGGCCGGGGAAAAGTTCCGCACGACCGTACCCAACGACGGGTCGTACGCCTTGACGGCCGCCGATCTCGCCGATGTCAACGCCGGTGACGGTCATGTCGAGATGACCTGGCGCGCCGAGACGCCGGTGGCGGTGGTGGGATTCGACCTGGGCAGCATCTGTTTCCAGGAATGCGTCAGCGCCAGCGATGTGATTTTCACGGAGTAGGCGGCGTTCAGGCAGGAATGAGTGATCAACGGACAAGGTGCGCGCTCGGTCGAGCCCGCACCTTGTCTTTTGTCGCTGCAGTCATCGCGTCGCTCCGTCTTCCGTCATCCGGCAGAAGACGACCTCCATCGCCTCGGCGTCCTCTTCGCCGAAATTGACGTTCTGAGCGCCGCGACTTGCCCAGCGGGCCAGAGTGTATCCCTTGACCAGGAGGACCCGGTCACCGCCGAGAAACTGCAGACCATCGTAAACCGGGTGCCCTTCGGCCTTGATCGACACTTCCTGCAGCCAGACGCCCTCCGGGGCGAAGGTGTCGTACGTGAGAAGAATGCCTTCCGGTTGATCATGGCCGCTGCGGTTGTGCTGCACCCAGAGGACCCCTTCGTCGTCCACGTGCATCTCGGTAATGGCCGGCTCACTCGGTTCCAGAACCCGTTCGATTTCCATGGCTTCACCGGTAAGCCAGGCGTCGATCAGGGCGTTCAAACGCCGCACGTCGTCCTTGTCGCGTGTCCGGGTCTGGAAATCCCGTTCGATGATCTTGTCCAGGGTTCCATCGGAATCGTAGACTTCGATGGCGTACTCGTCCCAGCCACGCACCGTGTAGACTCTTCCCTCGGAATCCACCGTGCTGGCGAAAAAGAACGAAGGCATCAACTCCTTTTCCACCAAGCGCGGATTGGCGAAGTCGACCGTCACCGTTTCCTCATGATATCGCACCTGTTCTTCGCCGGTTTCCGAGAGTCGGGAGAGAAACATGGCCTGCTGTTGACCATTCTCGATGGGAATGGTCGTCTGGCCCGCCACCATGATCGTCCCGCCCCGATGAACTGCGCGTAAAGCCGCCGAGAATCCGGTCTGGGGACCGCTCTCGCCGCCGAAACGGAAAGAACCTTTTGGATCTCCATCCAGGGACAGGGTGACGAAACGGGCGGGGAACATTTCGAGAATGCCAAGAGTCCGGTCCGGTAGGGGAATCATGCACTGCGGACTGCGGATCTCGCCCGGACCTTCGCCCTGACGACTGAGGGTCCGCATATGCTCGCCCGTCGGCGAAAACACCTCGACCTGACAGATCTGGGAGTCCAGCAGATAGACGTTCCCGTCATCGTCTTCCAGGGAATCGATCATCATGCCGAAAATGAGGTCGCCGTCCTCTCCTCCGACTCGCCACGATTCGACCAGTTCCATGGTCTTGGGCGGAAACCGGGGGGTCTCGTTCTTCATGATGGGTACTTCGGCAAACGCGGAATTCGCGACCAGAATGAGCAGAACGACAGCGGTCGAAATCGCCAGGGACGACCGATTCAATCTCATGAGACATTCCCTTCAGCGAACATATCTAGAATGACCAGCAGGATATACGGCAGAAGTGAAAACGAGTTTCCCTCTGGTAGGTTTTGAAAAGCCGAGTTTGGTTGACCAGACGCTGGAGACACGGCGGAGCGT
>CAZJMO010000077.1:0-4045 GCA_964547085.1 uncultured Fibrobacteraceae bacterium
GGGCGACCAGGACGACGTCCTCCAGTTGCTCCAGGCCGTACAGTGCCCCGGGCGCCTCGGGCCGCTTGCGGGCGCGGTGCAGGCGCGCGGCCAGGACCCGGTGCAGGGTGTCGTGCACGGCGGTGCTCTTGCCCGAGCCGGATACGCCGGTCATCACCGTGAGGCGTTCGAGCGGAATAGCCAGCGTCACGTCCTTGAGGTTGCGGCCCCGCAATCCCTCGAGCCGCAACCAGTGCTCGGGCGCCGTGCCCACCAGCGGTTCGGCCCCGCCGCCTCCGGTGCGGCCGGCAAGATAGTCGCCGGTCGCGCTGCCGACGGTGTCCATGACCTCCCGGACCGTCCCCTGCGCCACCAGTTCGCCGCCGTTCTCGCCGGCGCCGGGACCGAGGTCGACGATGTGGTCGGCGGCCAGCATGATGTCGCGGTCGTGCTCGACCACGATGACGCTGTTGCCGCGGTCGCGCAGCGCCTCGAGCGTACCGATGAGACGCCGTATGTCGCGGTGGTGCAGGCCGACCGAGGGCTCGTCGAGAACGTAGAGGACTCCGGTGAGCTGGCTGCCGACCTGTGTCGCCAGCCGGACCCGCTGGCCCTCGCCGCCGGACAGCGTGCGCGTGGCCCGCGACAGCGAGAGGTAATCGACGCCGACGCGCAGCAGGAAACCCAGACGGTGTCGTATCTGCTGGACGATGGGACCGGCGACGGCCTTGTCGCGGGCGCCGAAGAACTCCAGGCCGGCGACCCACTCCCCCAGTTCGGTCAACGTCATTTCGCCCACTTCGCCGATGCTGCGGCCGCCGATGCGGAACTGCAGCGCCTCGGGACGCAACCGCATGCCGCGACACGCCGGGCACACCTCCTCGGCCATGATCTTCTCGAGGTTGGTGCGGATCCTCTCGCTCTTGGTCTCGCGATGGCGCCGGACCAGCTCGGGCACCAGTCCCGGCCAGCCCTTGAGGAACGCCTGGTAATGCTTGTGGCTCTGCAGGGCGCGGTCGGTCACGGGATCCAGGCCGTGCAGCAGGACTTCGCGCACCGCCGCGTCCAGGCTCCCCCACGGCGCGTTCAGCTCGAAGCCCAGCGCACCGGCGAACGCCTCGATCTGGGTATAGAGCCAGCTGCTCTCCTTGCCCTTGAGGAACTCGATCGCGCCGTCGACCAGCCCGAGCGTCTGGTCGGGCACCAGCAGGTCCTCGGGAATGGTGCGCAGCGTGCCCAGACCGTTGCACGCGGGGCACGAGCCGACCGGGCTGTTGAAGCTGAACAGGCGCGGGTCGGGCTCCGCGAAACTGCGGCCGCAGCCGGGGCAGCTGGACGTGCGGCTGAACCAGTGCTCCACGCCGTCGGCCAGCACGAGCACGGCGCCTCCGCCCATCTCGGCGGCCGTGGTCAGGCCGGTGCGCAGGCGATCCCGGACGCCGTCGCGAACCGAGAAACCGTCGATCGCGACAGCGATGTCGTGGCGTTTGCCGGCGGCGAGGTCGCACGACTCGCCGAGGTCGCACATCGCGCCGTCGATCAGCGCCCGCACGAACCCGTCCTCGTACAGCTTCTCCAGCAGCTTCTTGTGCTGGCCCTTGCGCCCGCGCACCACTGGCGCCAGGAGGTAGCAGCGCGTGCCGTCCGGCAGACCCAGGATCTCGTCCTCGATGTCGGACAGCGGTCGGCTCGTCGCCGGCAGTTCGCATTCGTCGCAGAACGGCACACCGGCGCGCGCGTACAGCAGCCGCAGGAAATTGGCGATCTCGGTGGTGGTGCCGACGGTGGATCGCGGGCTGGAACCGAGACCCTTCTGGTCGATCGCCAGGGCGGGCGACAGGCCGTCGATACGGTCGACATCGGGCTTGGGCAACTGGTCGAGGAACTGGTGCGCGTAACTCGAGAGACTCTCGATGTAACGCCGCTGACCCTCGGCATAGAGCGTGTCGAACGCGAGCGATGATTTGCCCGACCCGCTCGGCCCGGTGACGACCACCAGTTTGCGGCGCGGCAGGTTGAGGTCCAGGTCCTTCAGATTGTGGACCCGGACCCCCTTGATGACGATCTCACCGTGGGCTCGACCACGGGCGCTTTTGCTGCGGCTGTCAGTCATGGTCTTCACGCGGGGGCCGGTGTCCGGCTACCAGCCGCTGCCGCCCTCCTCCAGGGACTTCAACATCAGACGGTACGCATCCTGCTCCTCGGCCGACAGGCTGCTCACGCCGGTGCTCACCTCGCAGCTGATGATCGCCACGGGCGCGACGGGCGCCTCGCGGCCCTTCGCCGGATCCGTCTCCGCCGACACGATCCGGTCGACCGCGTCCATGCCGGTGACCACCTGACCGAAGACCGTGTACTGCCGGTCGAGCATGGCCGGCGTATCGACGCAGATGAGGACCTGGCTGCCGGCCGAATCCTGGTCCCGGGAACGGGCCATGCTCAGCGTGCCGCGCAGGTGCTTGGCGGTCGTGGAGAATTCCGCCTTGAGGTTGGCGCGGGTGTCCAGACTCAGCCCGGTATACCCCTTGGCCTCGAGGATGGCGCCCGCCTCGTCCAGCTTGGCGACCTCGTCCGCGGTCAACACGTCGGCGAGCGTCGGACCGCCCTGTCCGTCGTTCCGCGGGTCCCGGTCCTTGCTGTTGGGGTCGCCGCCCTGGATCACGAACCCGGGCACGATTCGGTGGAAGTTGGTACCGTTATAGAAGCCGGTACTCGCCAGGTGCAGGAAATTCCCGGCATGGTGCGGAGCCAGGTCCGGGAACAACGCAATCAGGATCTCGCCTTCCTCGGTCTCCATGCGGACCAGGGGCACCTCGTCGTCGGCCGGGACGGCCTGGGCGACGCCGGCAAGCGAGAGAGCCAGGACAAGAGCGAGTGCGATGGTCGCGAAACGGTGCATGGTTTCCTCCTCGAACATCCGGAACAATCGGTGACATCCCAACCGCGGATACTAGTCGTCGCGGGCGCTCGTGGCAAGGGGGCGACGCTTGCCACAGCCTGTTCAGTGGGGCATAATGCGCCGGGATGATCCGGCATTCCAGCCTGCGTGCCACGACATCACGAGGAGCGAGAATGAGCGGCCTCATCTACCTGGACAACGCGGCCACCGCCTTCCCCAAACCGCCGGTCGTCATCGACAGCATGGCGGAGTTCTACCGCAACTACGGGGTCAATCCCGGGCGCGCCGGCTACGATCTCGCCGTCGAGGCCGGCCTCATGCTCGACAGCGCCCGGACCCTGCTGGATCGTTTCTTCAACAACCCGGCAGAGGACCGCGACCGCGTCTGCTTCGCCCTGAACGCGTCGGCGGGCCTCAACATGATCCTCCAGGGCGTCTGCCGCGAAGGCGACCACGTGGTCTCCACCGTCCTGGAGCACAACTCGGTGCTGCGGCCGCTCTACGAGATGACCGCGGCCGGCCTCATCACCCACGACCTCGTCGCCTGCGACGGCGACGGCTTCATCGATCCCGACGCCATCGCCGCAACCATCAAACCCGACACCCGCCTGGTGATCGTCAACCACGGCTCCAACGTGCTGGGCACCATCCAGGACATCGACGCCATCGGTCGGATCTGCCGCGAGAACGGCGTCCTCTTCGCCGTGGACGTCGCCCAGACCGCCGGCTTCATCCCCATCGACATGGCCGCCTCGAACATCGACATGCTCGCTTTCACGGGCCACAAGTCGCTCATGGGCCCGACCGGCACCGGCGGCATGGTCATCGGTCCGGACGTCCCCTTCCGCGCCACGCGCTGGGGCGGCACCGGCGTCAAGTCCGCCGTCCGCACGCACCTCGACTACTTCCCCTATCTCGGCGAGGTCGGCACCGCCAACACGATCGGCATCGCCGGTCTCAAGCGCGGCGTGGAATGGGTCCTGGAACAGGGACTCGACACCATCCGCGCGCATGAGATGGCCCTGGCCGGCAGGCTCATCGACGGCCTCCGCGACATTCCCGAGGTCACGCTCTTCTGTGCCGGCGCCGGCGATCGTCACCTGCCCGTGGTCGCGGCGAACGTCGCCGGTTTCGAGTCGTCGCAAACGGGCGAGATCCTCGATGTCG
>CAZJMO010000077.1:4055-11020 GCA_964547085.1 uncultured Fibrobacteraceae bacterium
ATTAGACAATAAAGTCGCTAAATTTGAAAGCGACGACGATGAAATAATTAAAAACGCACCGGGCTGCATTGCGCACCGCTGGCGCACGAGGCGATCGGCACGACGCCCAAGGGAACGGTCCGTTTCTCGGTCGGACCATTCAACACCGAGGCGCACATCGACGCGGCGATCGCCGGGATGCGGGACATCGCATCGATGCGGCGAGCCGCGGGATGATCCCGATTCGTCTCTGGAGGGAGAACGGAACACCATGACGATCCGCCGCTGCACCAACACATTGATCGGTCTCTGGCTCGCGCTGCTTCTGGCCGGTTGCTCCGGCTGGCGCGACGCCCCCGTCGGCGCCGGCACGGCCGACGCTCCGCGTCCCGGCGACCAGGTGGACGTCGTCCGACGCGACGGCGCAACGCGCCGGGGACGCCTGATGTCGGTCGACATCGACAGCGTGCGTTGCCAGGACTTCGCCATGGCGTGGGACGAGGTGGCAGACATCCGCCCGGCCGCCGAAGACGCCCCTGCCCTGCATCTCGGGCACTGGACACGACTGACGCTCCGGGACGGTCGGAAGCTCGAGGGCTATCTCACACGCACCACCCTGGACAGCCTGTTCCTGGAGACCAACCGGGAATGGCACAACATCGGTGAAAACAACATCCTCGCGGCGGCCCGCTCCGAGGTCGTCCGGGTGGAACACAAGCGCAGCCACCCCCTCAAGACCGCCTTCGGCATCCTCGTCGCGGCCGCGATCGCGACCGCGTTGGTGCTGCTGTACGCCTTCTCGCAGATGGAGATCACTGGGTGACTGATCCGGCTCCCGGTGACCACGCAAAGGCCCGGCCGACTGTTGTCGACCGGGCCTCTTACGTTCCGACGGAGCCGAAGCTCTAGAAGTCGGAGATCTTCTCCAGGCGGATGACCACGCGGCGGTTCTCGGCGCGGCCCTCGGCCGTCTCGTTGTCGGCCACCGGCTGGAACGGACCGTAGCTCACCGACGCGAAGCGCTCGGCGGGCAGGTTCAGCTCGTTGGTCAGGTAACGGGTGACTGCGGCCGCACGGTAGGCGCCCAGCTCCCAGTTGCTCGGCCACCGCTCCTGGAACTCCTCCATGATCTTCATGTCATCGGTGTGACCCTGGACATAGACCTTGAAGTCGTCGCGCGAACGGATCGTCGCAGCGATGGTCTCGAGCGCCGGAACCATGGTGTCCAGCACGATCCACTGGCTGCTGGCGAAGGTCACGGCGTCGGAGAGCGTCAGGTCGATGTAACGGTTGTCGCGCTGCTCGATCGCGACGGCGTTCTCCATCTCGGCCTCACGGATGTTCTTGCGCAGCTCGTCGGTGAGGTCGTTGCACTCGGCGAGAGTCGACTCGCGCTCACCCAGCTGCTGCTGCAGGTCGGCGATCTGGGAGTCCAGGGTCATGATCTGCTCTTCGAACTCTTTGCACGAGCAACCGGCCAGGGCGAAGGCCGCCACCAGCACGGCCAGCAGGATGAGATTCCGCATCTTCATCGTGTCTCTCCTTCGGGCTTGTGGCGTCGGGAAAGCCCCGGATTGTCGGGCTGGAGCGACGCGCGATCAACGAATTCCGTTTCATTCGCAGCGATTCGGCGGCGTCATCCTGACCCCACCGCATCATGTGGCCCTCAAGATATCCCGGAGTCAGGATGCTGCAAAGCACTAATTCCGAAGATGTCTCAATCAATCCCCAGCGACTCGAGGTCCTCGTCCTGGCCGATGACGTCGATCGAGTCCCCCGCGCGGAGAATCGTCTCGCCGTGCGGCAACGGAATTTTCCGGACCCCGCCGTCGCGCGCGTCGTTGCTCGCAACACCGTCCTCGACGGGCCGGACGATCTGGATGATGTTCAGGCGCCGCCCGGCCAGGAGCTTCAATTCGGCGAGGCTCGAGCCGGCCCAGTCCGCCGGCACCTCCAACCGGCGGAGGCTGAAACCGTCGGGCAATTCGACGAAATCCACCACCGACTCGCGCACGATGTGGTCGGCCAACCGCTCGCCCATCTCCTCCTCGGGCATCACCACCTGGTGCGCGCCGACCTCGTGCAGGACCCGGTTCTGCAGCGGGTTGGTCGCCTTGGCCACCACGCGCGGCACGCCCAGTTCGCCGCAGAGCATGGTCACCAGGACCGACGCCTCGAAGTTCGAGGCCATCGCCACGATCGCCACGTCCATGCGGCCCACGTCGTAGGCGGTCAGATTGCTGCCGACGGTCGCGTCGCAGGCGATGGCCGAGGTGACGCTGTCCTGGACCTGTTCGACCAGGTGCCGGCTGCGGTCGATGGCCAGAACCTCGGCCCCCTGATCGTACAGACGGCGCGCGCAGGCCATCCCGAAGCGACCCAATCCGATGACGACAACTTTGGGCATGGTATCTCTCCTCGGTTCCGGGGTCAGCCGATCATCAGGCCGCCTCGCGGCAACCGGACCGACGCGTCCCGACCCGGCTTGACCAGGCCGTAAGCAAAGGTGAGCACGCCGAGGCGGCCCACGAACATCAATACGACGACCACGACCTTGCCCGCCGCCGACAACTGCGGCGTCAGGCCCAGACTGAGTCCCACCGTTCCCAGCGCCGAGACCGTCTCGAACACGACCTCCATGAACGGCGCGTGCTCGGTGATCAGCAGCAGGAACGTGCCCGCGGCGGCAACGACGGCGCCCGCCGTCAGCACGACCGTCGCGCGCTGGCGATCCATGGGGTCCAGCTCACGGTCGCCGATCCGCGCCTGGCGGCGACCCGAACCGATGGCGCGGATCTCCGCGGCGATCACCGCGAGGGTCGTGATCTTGACGCCGCCGGCGGTCGAGCCCGAACCGGCGCCGATGAACATCAGGAGGATCATCACGAAAAGCACGGCCGGACCGAGCGCCGCGAGATCCAGGCTGTTGAAGCCGGCCGTGCGGCAGGTCGCCGACTGGAACACGGCCTGCGCCAGCCGCTCGGACCACGACAATCCGGCCAGCGCCCCGCGCCATTCCAGTATTCCGATCAGCACAGTGCCGGCCAGGAGCAGGCCCGCCGTCCAGCCCAGGACCACGCGCGTCTGCAGCCGCAGACGCGGCAGCTCCGAACGGCGCAGGCCCCGGCCGCGCGCCTGCACCCAGTGCACCAGGTTGAGCACGACGGTGAAGCCCAGGCCGCCGATCACCAGCAGCGCCGCAACCGTGCCCAGCGCCAGCGGACGACCGGACCAGCTGACGAGCGAGTCGGGAAACGTACTGAAGCCCGCGTTGCAGAAGGCGGAGACCGCGTGGAACACCGCGCAGAAGAGCCGCTCGCCGCGGTCGGGCAGCATCGATTCCAGCTGGCCGTAGAGCACGACGGCGCCCAGCGCTTCGGTGCCCAGGGTCCACAGCACGATGAAACGCAGGATCTGGCCGACCTCCATCAGCATGGGAACCTGGAAGACCTCGCGCATCAGGCTGCTCTCGCGGATCCCGATCCCCCGCCCGAGCAGCAACGCCAGCGCCGCCGCCACGCTCATCACCCCGAGGCCGCCAAGCTGGATGAGCGCCAGGATGACGACGTGTCCGAAGCGCGTGAGCTCGGCAGCGGGGTCGCGCACGATCAGCCCGGTGACGCACACCGCGCTGGTGGAGGTGAACAGCGCGTCGAGATAGCTGATCGGCGCCGACGCCGGCGTGGCCTCGGGCAGGCAGAGCAGACCGCTGCCGCAGAGGATGGCCACCAGGAACACCAGCAGGAACGCCAGTCCCGGCCGGATCCGCAGGCGCGTGAATCGGCTGTGCAGGCGCGGCAGATTCACCACCAGCAGCCCGACCACGTAGAACTGGAGCACCGCGAGGAAGAGTTGCGTCAAGGACATCGGATGCAGCCAGGACGCGGCGTGCCCGTCCAGCAACTGCCGACCGATCGTCAGCACGACGACCAGCTGCGCCGCCAGGAGCACCGTCAGCAAGACCGCCGGCCAACGCTGTCGCAGGAAATGGCGAACGTTGCGCCGCATGCGCCACGACAGGGCCAGCTCGACGACGAAGAACGTCACCGCCGCGACCGAGAGGATCTCCGCGGTCCGGTCGTGCCCCACCGTTCGCGGCAGCCCGTACTCCACGAGCAGGCCGGCCAGCCCGCAGAACCCGGCCGCCACCAGCAGCAAGGCCCGCCAGACATGCCCGCGCTGTTCGAGCATCTGACTCCTCATGATCGACGTCCTCCGGATGCGGGGCATTGCAAGGTGCACGCCCCGCGCAAACCCCGCCACTTCGGCGGCATCCCCGTGTTCCACGCGCGCGCTGCGGGCGTCATCGTCCGCCAACCGCGGTCAAACGTCGCCGTGCGCCCGTTCGCAGGTGCCATCGACACGGCGCCGAAGCACGGGAGGAAGCATGGGAAATCCTGGGGCCGTCCAGGCACGAACATTGATCCTTCTCACCAGCGAGAGGAATTACGTGGCGTTTTGCCACCCCCGGATCTATCGGTCCGGACGGGATGGCGGCGGGCCAATACTCCAACCGCCCCCGCAGAAATGCAACCTTCGAGAGGATCAGCGACTTGACTCGCACCACGCAAAAGCCGGTCCCTCGCGGACATCGCCCGACGGCCGCGCCGGTGGTCGTCCTGCTCCTGGCCGCAACGGTGCTCATGTCGACCGTGACGCCGGCGGCCGCCAATCCGCGCGGCACCGCGCCGCTCGACACGCTCGAAACCCCGGCCCCCTCCACGGCAATGGGCAACCTGTCCATCTCCCGTCGCACGCTGCCCGACGTGTCGACGACGGTCGTGCCCCGCCAAGCGCCTCCCGCAGTCCCCCCGCGCCTGGACGCGCCGAACGCCGGCGAACGACTCTTCCTCTCGGCCCGTCACGCAGCCGACGCCGGCCTGCGCGAACAGGCCGACAACAGCATCCGCGCCGCTCTCGAGGCCCGTCCGAACGACAGCCGAATCCCGCTCTGGCAGGTCATGCAGGCGTTGCGCGACCGTGACCCTGGCGCCGTCGTCTGGCATCTGCCGGGCGCCCTGCGCGCGGTTCTCGGCGATCCGCTGGCCGCGCCGCGCCTTGCTGTCCAGGCCCACCAGGCCGCGATCCTGCTGCTGGCGGTGTTCTGGACCCTGCTGGCGATCGCCGGCCTGGCCGCGTGGTGGCGGCCCCTGTCCCACGACCTCTCAGCCCTGATCTTCCGCAACTCCGACCACCGCCTCCGCCTCTGGACGCCGTGGCTCCTGATCGTCGGCGTGATCCTGGCACGCCCCGGCTGGCTCGGCGGGCTGGCCGTGATCTCGATCCCCTTGCTGCTGGAAGCCCGCGGTCGGTCCCGCGCCCTGCTGGTGGCGACCTGGCTGGTCGCGCTCGGTCTGACCTTCCCCAACTGGCCTCCGCTGCGCGCGAGCCTGCCCGTGCTGGATCCCCACAGCGAGACGACCCTGCTGGCCTGCGCCGCCGGCGACGATGCGTCGCCGACGATGATCCGCGACCTGCACGAGCGCCTGGCCGGCGCCGAAAACCCGGCCCGCCGGCAACGCCTGCGCCTGGCCCTGGGACTTCAGGAAGCGCGTCGAGGCCGCTACTCCGCGAGCAACGAGCATCTGCGGGCCGTGCTGTCCCAGCGTCCCGACGACGTCGTCGCACTGGTCGCCATGGCCAACAACTCGTACTTCACCAGCCGCTTCGACGAGGCGCTCGCCGGTTACGACCGAGCCCGCGTGCTGGCGCCCGAACGCGGCGAGATCCCCTACAACATGGCGCAAGTCTACTTCAAGAAGCTGTTCGTGCCCGAGGCCGGCGCCGCGCTCGAGGACGCCCGGAATCTCGGCTTCGACCCCTCCGCCCTGCGCGAGGGAGTCCGCGGCGGAGCGGACTTCTCCCCCGCGGTCTACCTGACGATCTCCCGCGACGATCTGCGCGCCAGCGCCCGTCGCGAAGCCGACCAGTACCTGCCGCTGGCCCACCTGTCGGCCTGGAACTACTACCTCGGCGCGCCGCCCCTGCCGCTGTTCATCCTGCTGGGCGGGCTGTTCGCCGTCGCGCTGGTGCTGACGTACTGGGGCAGCGTCCAGGACAGCGTCCGGCGGTGCGACAACTGCGGCGCCGTCCTCTGTCGCGACTGCGCCAGCGAACGCGACGGCTCCTGGCTGTGCCGCGAGTGCACCGATACGGCCGACCGCTCACGCAGCGAGATGGTCCTGGCCACGCTCATGAAGAACCGCAGCCGCACCGTCGGCCTGGCGAACACCGCCAGGATGGTGCTGATGGCACGGCTGATTCCCGGCTCGGCGTTCCTGGTCACCGGCGACACCGCCCGCGCGATGATCCGCCTGAGCGCCGCCGCCCTGGCCGTCTTCATGATCGGCTGCGGCTGGGCGTTCGACCCGTCCTCGGCCTGGACCTCGCCCGGACTGGCTCTGGCCGAGGAGACCATCCATTCGCTGTGGCTGCCGCTGCCGACCGGCGCCTGGCCCGGCTTCCTGGCCTGGCCCGTGGTCGCCGGCTGGATCCTGCTCGCGATCGTCTACGTGGTGGCGTTGATGGATGGAACCCGACTGCGTTTCAAATTGCCCGAACACTTCGTCCAGGTCCACGCCGGCCCCACGCCGGGCCCGGGCCGCGCCTAAAGGGGAGATGCGGAAATGGCCCTGAAAGGACAGCTGCACGACTTCGACCTTTCGGAGATCCTGCAGCTCATCGCCACCCAGCATAAGAGCGGATTCCTCGTGCTCGAGGGAAACCGCGAGATGGTCTTCGTCTTCGACAAGGGCGTCCTGATCTCCACCCGCGACCGGCGCAGCGAGGCGCCCGACCCGCTCGAGACGTACCTGCGCAACTACGGGTTCTTCACCTCCGACCAGTGGGCCCACGTCGGCTACATCCGCGAGAACAGTTCGCTCGACCTGACCGAGATCCTGGTCTCCGAGGAATTGATGACCCGCGATGCGCTCGACATCGTCCTGCAGCATCTCGGAGGCGCCCTTGATGCTCGCCAGCGGGTT
>CAZJMO010000078.1:0-2069 GCA_964547085.1 uncultured Fibrobacteraceae bacterium
AATCGTCAACGGATGCGGCGGACACCCCGGCACAAACACATCCACCGGCAACACTCCCCCAACCCCATCACTCTGCTCCCCCCGCCCCTTAAAAACTCCCCCGGAAATCGCACAAGCCCCTACCGCAATCACGATCCGCGGCGCCGCCATCGCCTCATACGCCGTCACCAGCGCCGCCTTCATCCCCGCCGTCACCGGCCCCGTCACCAGCAACCCGTCCGCATGCCGCGGCGACGCCACCAGTTGCACCCCGAACCGCGAAAGATCGAACCCGACCGTCGTCAACACATTGATGTCGGCCTCACAGGCCCCGCATCCGCCCGAACAACCGCCGCGTCCGCTCCTCCAGCGCCGCCGCCAGCCGAAGCTCATCCCCCACGACCAGATCCTCCCGCGCCCGCACAGCGAGCCGGTGATCCGTCGCAAACGTCACCGCCCCACAAGGACACGCCTCCGCGCAATCGCCGCAGAACAGACACCGCCCCAGATCGACGCGCGCACGCCCGTCAGAAAACGCCATCGCCCCCGTCGGACAAGCCTCGACACAAGCCCGGCACCCCTCCGGACACCGCGCCGCATCAATCATCGGCCGCCCCCGGAACCGCTCCGGCAACACGGCCGCTTCCCGCGGATAGCCCGAGGTCCGGTGGCCCTGGCGGAGTCGTTCACGCAACGTCTTGAACACGGCAACCCCTCAAAGATCGTGGCCGCAATAGGACAGATTGAAACTCTTGTTGCAGACCGGGAAGTCGGAGATCTGCTCCTCGCGGAGCGCCATCGCCAGACCCATCCAGTTGTGGAACGACGGGTCGACGACCTTGTAGGCCCGCAGCCGCTGCCGCGCGTCGGTGATCGCGACGTGGCAGATCTCGCCGCGCCAGCCCTCGACCAGCGAGACCGCCAGGGATTCGCCGACCAGCGCCCCGCAGGGAATGCAGGCCGCACCCTCGGGAAACGCCCGCAGAAGATCCAACACGAACGCCGCCGACCGCTGCACCTCCAGCCAGCGCACCTGGGCGCGCGCCAGCACGTCGCCGGTCGGCCAGGTCGCGATCGGGATCTGCGCGAAGCGGAAGAGGCCGAAGGGGTCGTCGAGGCGGACATCCTGCTCGACACCGCAGGCGCGCGCCACCGGGCCGACCAGGCCGAGCTCGCGGCACGTCTGCGGCGAGACCGTCCCCGTCCCCTCGAACCGCTCCATGACCGACGGGCTCTCCCACAGCAGATTCACCGCGCTCTCGACGTCGCGGAAGATCTCCACCAGACGCTCGGCCATCTGCTTGCCGCGCGCGGCGTCGACGTCGCAGCCGACACCGCCGGGACGCACCACGCCGCGGCCGAACCGGTTGCCGCAGATCACGGCTGTGAGGTTGAGGATGTCGCCGCGCAGCCGGCCGCAATACGACGACGTCGGCAGATAGCCGACATCGCCGGCCAGCGCCCCCAGGTCGCCCACATGGTTGGCCATGCGTTCCAGTTCCAGGGCGACCGCGCGCAGGGTGTCGGCGTGGACCGATGGCTCGACGCCGGCCAGCGCCTCGATCGTCATCGCGTAGGCGGTGGCGTGGCCGATGGTGGTGTCGCCCGCCAGCGTCTCCATGGCGTGGATCGTGCGCTTGTCGGGACCGCCGATGAGGGCGCGCTCGACGCCGCGGTGCTGATAGCCGAGGCAGATCTCCAGGTGCATGACGCGCTCGCCGTGGCACTGGAAGCGGAAGTGGCCGGGCTCGATGACGCCCGCGTGGATCGGCCCCACGGCGACCTCGTGCACCTCGGATCCGGCGACCCGGTACATGTCCGGGATGCCGACCTCGCCGTCCCGCCGGCGCACCGGTTTGAGCCACGGATGGCCTTGCGGGACCACGCCTGTCTGCTCGTGGATCTCGCGCTCGAACAGGTGGACCTGCGGGCAGTCGGGGGTCAGCGCCGGATAGGAATCCGAGACGGTCGTGGACACCGCGGCCAGGGTCCCCGAGGTCGTCGCCATGACCGCCAGCAGCCGGACCGCGCCGTCCTCGGGCACGCCGAAGAAGGAGACCACGCGGCCCCCGCGCGCGACCGCTTCGCCG
>CAZJMO010000078.1:2079-4468 GCA_964547085.1 uncultured Fibrobacteraceae bacterium
GGAATCGATCAGGCATGTCAATCGGCTCCCCACTCGCGACGCATTCCTGGCGAAAGCGATCTCCTGCTGTGCGAGCATGAGTGTTTCGCGCCGCTCTTCCTTGACCGCGTCGGGAACCTGATTGCGGAACTCGGCGGCCGGGAACACCGGGATGTCCCGCAGCGGGATGCTGCCGCCGTTGCGGATGAAGATCATGGCGTTCCCCCCAGCGCGCCGGACGCGGCGCCCAGCGCGGTCGTCAGCGGCGACGGGACGTAGAGACCCAGGACCAGGACGCCCAGCCCCAGGATCATGGGCGGCAGGATGTCGAGGACGCGTTCGCGCACCGGTTCCGGGTTCTCCGGATCGCCCTGGGCCATGCGCAGAAACGCGCCGGCCATGCCGACGAACGCGAGGCTCAGCAGCGCCAGGAACGCGAACGCCACCAGGCCCTGCCCGCCGGCGATGGCCGACCGCAGGATCGCGAACTCGCTCAGGAAGGTGCCGAACGGCGGCGAGCCGGTGATGGCCAGGAAGCCGGCGACCCACAGGACGCCGCTGACCGGAAGCCGCCGCAGCAGTCCGCGGACGCCCGGGACCGACTTGGTGCCGTAGGCGGCGACGATGTTGCCGGCCACCAGGAAGAGCATCCCCTTGGTCAGGGAGTGGTTCACGGCGTGGAAGAGCGCGGCCGACGCGCCTGCGCCGCCCAGCCCCACGCCCACCGCCAGGATGCCCATGTGCTCGACGCTCGAGTAGGCGAGCATCCGTTTGTAGTCGAGCGGCTGCAGCAGGAAGATCGCCGCCACGGCCATGGACAGGAGACCGAAAATCAGCAGCAGATCGCGGGCGAAATCGCCGGCTCCGGCGGCGTTGCAGATCTGGAGCCCGCGCAGGATGCCCAGGAACGCGCAGTTCAAGAGCGCGCCCGAGAGCAGCGCCGACACCGGTGACGGCGCCTCGCTGTGCGCGTCCGGAAGCCAGGTGTGCATGGGCGCCAGGCCCATCTTGGTGCCGTAGCCGACCAGCAGGAAGAGGAACGCGCCCTTGATCCAGTCGGTGTGCAGCCGCGCGCCGGCGCGGATCAGGTCGTCGAGCACCAGCGGAGTGGTCTGCTCGCCCGCCGCGGCGACCGCCAGGAAGAACGTGCCCATCAGCGCCAGCGCGATGCCGACCGAGCAGATCAGCAGGTACTTCCAGGTCGCCTCCAGCGAACGGGCGCTGCGGTGGAAGTAGATCAGCGGCGCGCTCGACAACGTCGTGGCCTCGATCGCGACCCACAAGAGGCCCAGATGTCGGCTGGCCGCGGCCAGGGTCATGCTGCCCAGGAACACGAGCATGCAGCCGATGAACACGCGCTCGGATTCGTGACCCGCGTGCTGGTCCTCGCGGCGCAGGTAGGACACGCCGGACACCGAGGCGGCCAGGAAGAGGACGCTGATCAACGCCAGGAAGAGCCGGCCGGGCGCATCGAGTCCGACCCAGCCCCAGAGGATCGGACCGGGAGCCGACACCAGGCACGCGGCGGTCAGCAGCGCGTGTCCGCCGGCCGCCACGACCAGGAGCGCGCGGCGGGTCGCCCGCCCCGGCAGCGTGAATGCCAGCAGCCCCGCCAGGAACGGCCAGCCGATCAGTGCGGCAATCATGAGATGTTGTCCTTCAGGAGGTTCAGCCGATCCGCGTCGATGTGGTCGAACTCCCTGCTGATGTGGAAGACCGCGATGCCCATCACGAAGACGCCCACCAGGAGGTCCAGCAGCACGCCCATCTCGATCAGCATGGGCTGGTGGCGGGCGAACACGATGCCGAAGACGTAGATGCCGTTCTCGATGGCGACGTAACCCAGCACCTGCATCAGCGCCTTGTGGCGGGAGATGATCAGGAACAGCCCCGAGAAGATGCCGAAGAACGCCGTCGGCACCGCGAGCGTCGAGGGCGGCCGGTGCGGAAGCGGCAGCAGCGACGCCAGCCAGAACGCGACCGCCAGCATGGCGGCGCCGACCAGGGTCGAGACCCCGAATCCGACGTACGGCTCGACCTCGCGCGGGACCTCGGCCTGGCGCCGGGTCCGGTTCAAGAGCCACGGCAGGAGGCTGCCCTTGATCAGGAGCGTGCAGACGACCAGCAGCCACGCGCGCGCGCTCAACGTCTGGAACGTGGCGATGGGCAGCAGGCTCAGGGCGATCCCCTGGATGGCGATCAGGCGGATGCAGAAGATGATCCGGCCCGCCGCCAGCATCATGAGCATGGTCAGCACCGCGACGATCAGGCAGCTGTCCAGCAGTCCGCTCATGACCACACCGCCAGCAGGATCGCCACCAGCGACAGCGTGATCGCCACGAGCAGCAACCGCGGCACCGCGACCAGACGCAGACGCGCCATGCAGGATTCGACGACCCCGACGGTCACC
>CAZJMO010000078.1:4478-9506 GCA_964547085.1 uncultured Fibrobacteraceae bacterium
GGCTCCGCGAGCCGTGCGACCCGGGCTCGAGGTCGGCGGACGAGACGGCGAGGTCGAGCCAGGCGTGTCCCGTGTGGACCGGCAGGACGACACCGATGATCAGCGCGCCGAGCGCCCAGAACTTCAGCGCCGCGGCGTAGTGGATGAATGCGAGGTCGGGACCGGAGTGGTCGAGCACCATCACCTCGTGGATCATGGTCAACTCCAGGTGCGTGTTGGGGTCGTCGACCGGGATCCGCGCGTTCTCCACCAGGAAGACCAGGAAGAGCGCGGCGCAGGCCATCAGGAGCGGCGCGGCGGCGACGGTCCAGGACGTGAACGACAGCGCATCGAACATCTCGGAGAGCGACAGACATCCGGTCTCGTGCGCGACGGCGGCCACGGCCAGCAGCAGCGCCGGTTCGGCCAGCGCCGAGAACGTGACCTCGCGGCTGCCGCCCATGCCCTCGAAGCTCGAGCCGGTGTCGAGCGCGGCGAGCACGGTCACGAAGCGCATGACGCCCAGCAGGTAGGCGAAGAGGACGAAGTCGCCGGTGAAGGCCAGGGGCGCGGGCCGACCGCCGAAGGGAACGATCAGAAGCGCCGCCAGCACGGCCGCCAGTCCGACGACCGGCCCCGCACGGAACAGCCACGTGGTGGTCCGGCTGTAGACCGCGCCCTTCTGCAGGAGCTTGGCGAGGTTGAAATACGGCTGCAGCAGCGGCGGACCTTGCCGGCCGGCGAAGAACGCCTTGACCCGGTTGATCACCGCGAGCAGCAGGGGCGCCAGGATGATTCCGGCAAGCACGTTCATAGCAGCTTCCAGATCAGGAGCGCCGCGAGCGTCAGCGCGATGTAGAGGATGTACATGTTGACCATGCCGTTCTGGAGCACGCGAAGATGCGTCGCCGCCCGGTCGACGGCGCGGAACAGGGGACGGTAGAATCGCTGCGCCAGGTCGTCGGTGTGCGAATGCAGGGAGGCCGGCGGCGGGAAGAATCCCTCCAGCGGCTCGGCGTCGGTCCGGGTGCGCAGCAACGAGTTGAAGAGGCCCGTGATCGGTTGCGCGAACGAGGACGCGGTGTACTGCATGCGCGCGGTCGGCTCCGGGTAACCGCAGCCCCAGGTCCCGGTCGTGCGGACATCACGACCACGCAGCAGCGCCCGGCGCAGGCCGGCGATCAGCAGGGTCGTCAGGATCAACGCCGCGGCCGCCAGGCTGACGTGCGCGAGCAGGCCGCCGGCATGGGCCAGCGGCGGCAGAACCAATGCGTCCGGCAGTCCCGTGAGCCGGGTGACGACCGGCGCCATCAGCGGCATCAGCAGCGGTCCGCCCAGACCGATGGCCAGGCAACCCGCGGCCAGGATCACCATCGGCGCGATCATCGCGACAGACGACTCGTGGGCCTGCGCGGCCGGGGTCGTGCGTGGTTCGCCGAGGAAGACGATCCCGAACGCCTTGACGAAGCACGCGGCCGCCAGACCGCCGATCAACGCCAGGCCGCCGATCACCGCGACGCCGGTGATCGTCGACGGACCGCCGGCCCGGACGCCGTCGTAGGCGCCGAGGTAGATCAGGAATTCGCTGACGAAACCGTTCAACGGAGGCAGGCCGCAGATCGCGGCGGCGCCGACGAGAAAGGTCGTGCCGGTCCAGGGCATGCGCTTGAGCAGGCCGCCCAGGTGGTCGATCTCCCGCGTGTGCGCGCCGTGCGCCACGGACCCCGCGCCGAGGAACAGCAGACCCTTGAAGAGCGCGTGGTTGACGACGTGCAGGAGGCCGCCGGCGAATCCCACGACCGCCAGGAACGGCTGGTGGACACTGAGACTGACCATGCCGGTTCCGAGGCCGAGCGCGATGATGCCGATGTTCTCGACGCTGTGGTAGGCCAACAGGCGCTTCAAGTCGTGCTGGGCCAGCGCGAAGAGCACGCCCAGCACCCCCGAAGTGACGCCGACCGCGATGAGCAGTCCGCCCCACCACACGGGCGGCGGCCCGAGATAGAGCAGCACGCGCAGCAGTCCGTAGATGCCGGTCTTGATCATGACGCCCGACATCACCGCCGAGACGTGGCTGGGCGCGGCCGGGTGCGCTTCCGGCAGCCACACATGGAACGGGAAGAACCCCGCCTTGGTGCCGAAGCCGACCAGGGCCAGCAGGAAGAGGAGGCCCGGCGTGGCGCCGGCGGTGAAGCCGTCGAAATCGAGGGAATCCTTGCCCAGCAGCAGGAACAGGACGAACAGGAAAACCGTGCCCAGATGCGTGGCCACGAGGTAGGTCCAGCCCGCCTTGCGCACCGCTGGCTCGTGGTGCTCGAACGTCACCAGGAAGAACGACGCGACGGCCATCACTTCCCACGACACGAGGAACAGCACGGCGTTGCGGGCGACCACGACCATGGCCATGCCGGCCACCAGGAGGTTGTAGAAGAACCAGGACGCCCCCAGGTTGCGCGTCTTGGCGTACGGCTTCAGATAGCGCGCGCCGTAGACGGCGGCCACCGCGGAGAGGCCCAGGATCGGCAGCAGGAAAAACGCTGAGAGCGCGTCGATCTCGAGGTAGAAGGAACCGCCGGGAACGCTCCAGCCATGGCGGCAAACCACCGCGGCGCCGCGCAACGCCGCCCAGGCGGGAATCAGAGCCAGCGCGCTGCCGACCACGGCTCCGCCGGCGCCGATCCACGTCGCGACGGCCGGCCGGCGACTGCAGAGCGCGACAAGGCCACTGCCCAGAAGCAGTCCCATGGCGACGATGAAAAGTGTCACGGGGTGTCTCGCTTCGTGAGTTGCGCGTCCGCGAGCGCCGCTTGCGCCATGATCTCGTCCCGCGAGGCCATGGTCTCGACCGCGTCCTTGAAACCGGGTTCACGCAGGGCGTAGGCGAGGCGGGAGAGCAAGTGCAGATGCGATTTGATCGTCGGGCAGAGGAGCGTGAAGAGGGCGTACACCGGCTTGCCGTCGAGCGCGCCGAATTCCAGCGGCTGATCGAGGAAGCACAACGCCACCTGCGGGTTGTCGAGATGCAGGATGACCGGTGTTCTCATGTGCGGGACCGCGATACCGTCGCCGATGCCCGTGGACGCCAGTTCCTCGCGCGCCAGCAGGATCCGGTAGCAATAGTCCGTGTCCGTTCCCTGCGGAAACCGTAGACACCCGACCACGGACTTCAGCGCCGTCGCCCGATCGCTGCCGCCCACCCGATAGAAGATGCCGCCGTTCTCGAGCGCCTCGGCCAGCGAGGTCGGGGTCGCTTCCTGGGCTTCTTCCCGCAGGATCAGGTCCTGCGCGACGTCCATCTTCCGCGCGGTCGCCCACTCCAGGACCTCGAGGCGGTTGAAACGATACTGCTCCCCCACGCGATAGGCGGGGATCTCGCCGCGTTTCAGCCAGCGATAGATGGTTTTCTCGGTGACTTTGAGAACCGCTGCGACTTCGCGAACGGAAAATTGCATGACCATCTCCTCGTGATGGACCATGAATGTGCGTTGATGTCACCTCGTGTCAAGTATTTCGGACGATGTCCAATGATGAGGGGTCGTGTCCGGACGAATTCCGGGGCGCCGCCGGGACATCCCCACCCCCGGCACGCCGCTTGCTGAACAAGACCAGATCGCCCGCAACATCGCCAAAGAACACGAGCGCGCATCATGGCAATCCGGCACCTCCTGCCCCTTGCAGCCCTTCTTCTGGCCGTCACGAGCGCCGACGCGACCACGACCCGTCCCGCCCGGATCTTCGCCCAGACCGGCATGTCCCTGGACACCGATGGACAACCTGTCCCCCCGGTGACCCTCGATCCCGACAGTCGCGACGATCTCGTCGAGCTCACCTACGACCTCGGCCGCGGCCGCACCCTCGTCCTGCGCACCAACCTGCCGCCCGCCCGCCGCACCGACACCGCCGAACTCGCCGCCACCGTCGGTCGCTGCCACGACTTCGTCGAGCGCGAGACCGGCCGCCAGGTCCAGGGCGACATGCTCCTCTACCTCATGACCTTCGAGACCGTGCCGCGCGCGTACTCCTTCCGCGTCGAGCTCGCGTCGCCCGACCGCTGGAGCCAGATCCGCCTCGCGCTCCTGGACGACCGCGACACGCTCACCGGCCCCCGCGCCTCGCTCCACCTGCAGCGCCTCCTCTACGGCACGCTCCCCCACGAGCTCGGCCACCATCTCATCGAAGCGCGCCCCACGGTTCTGCACGACATCGGCAGCCGCCCGTCCTACCACACCCGCTGGTTCACCGAGGGCGTCTGCGAAACGCTGGCCCTCCGCTTCGCCCGCCACGAGTGCCCCGCCCACGCCTGGCGCATCCTGCACGACCGCCACACCGATTCCGTGCTGGATTCCGACGACCTGCGCGGCCGGCTGCTCACGTGGGCCCAGTCCGACCAACTCTCCTGGGATCTGGAATCCGACCTCTACGGCGGCGCCATGCTGCTGGTCGTGGAATGGCTGCAGCAGGAACCGCTGCCGACCCTGCTGGCCGACCTCGCCGACACCGGCGGCGACCACGACGGCGCCTCGCTCCTGACGCGCCTGCGCCACGCCACCGACATGACCCTGGCCCAGATCTTCGAGCAGGCGGCCATCAGCGGCCGCCACCTCGTCGAACCGGCTTACTCGTCGCGCTGACGTCCAGCATGGAAAAGGAGCCGGCCATGCGGCCGGCTCCTTCTGCGATGATCACGCTCCGGGCACCCGCCCGGATATCTCCCTCGACTACAGGCCCAGACTGTTCAGCGTCTCCATGGTGACACCGCCGACCGCCAGATTCTTGCTCTTCTGGTAGGTGCGCATCGCGGCCGGTTCCAACTCCACGCGCTGCACGATGTCCGTGGTATCGGGGAGGTCAAGGCATTCCGCCTTCGTCGCCCGGAACGCGATGGAGTGCAGTCGCTCGGTGAATTCCGCCTCCATCGACCGCTTCATGACCGGGGTGTGGTTGCCGTAGCCCACTAAGTCGAAGTAGCGGTTCCGGAACAGGTAGAAGCTCGGGCCGTAGACGCTGGGGTCGGCGAACTTATACTGGCTGAACACGTCCAAGGGCTTG
>CAZJMO010000078.1:9516-10964 GCA_964547085.1 uncultured Fibrobacteraceae bacterium
GGCCGGGATCGTGGCCCTCGTCGCGCAAGGCGGTCTGCAGGCGCTTGACGAGGTCGCCGCCCATGTTGGTCTCGCAGACGATCTCACGCCACTCCATGTGGCCGTCCGTGGTCTTCACCCAGCGGGTGAGCGTCTGGTACTCGGCCGGGACTTCCGAGCGCACCTCGCGGGCGTCGGTGATCAGCCGCTGCACCTTCACCGTCTCGTACCGGGCCGGAACCTCGATGCTCCGCGTGGTCGCGGGCGAAACCTCGACCTGCCTGCGGACGACCTTGTACTGCGCCGGCACCTCGACCAGACACATGATCTCGCCGGTCGTGGAATCGACGCGCTCGATCGGGCCGCGACCGCGCTTCCATTCGTTGTGCGCCTCGCGCACCAGGACGCGCTCCTCCTGCCACTCGTACTTCGCGGGCACGGTCTCGAGGCGATGCGACGCCGGCTCGACCATGACGCTCTCCTCGACCCACTCGTACTCCGCCGGCATGGTCTTCACCGTGCTGGTCGCCGCCTTGTGCAGCACCTGCTCGGACACCTGCTCGTACGTCGCGGGAACGAAGACGCGGGTGTAGCACTCGCCCGGCTTCGCGGGCGGGAAGAGGTTGCCGCTGGCCATGTCCCGGTCGTCGGCCGAGCGCATGTGCTCCATGTCCGCGTAGGCCTTTTCACTGGCTTGCTGGGCGCTCATGACGTCGACCTCGAGGTCTTCGATCTTGCGGGACTGGTCCTCGATTGTGCCGCGCAGCGTCTTGATTTCCTGGTCGCGATGCGCGAGAGCCTGCTGGATGTCGGTATCGACATCCATCTCCTGGTTGGAACCGGAGCACCCGGCGATCGAGCCGATGACCATCACAATGAAAAGAAGCGGGGCGCCGCCGCGAATCAGCTTCGACATGTCGTTGTCTCCTTCGATAACATCCGGAGTGTCCGGACCTTTGTTCTGAACGTGGTCCCAGGGGTGGACTCTCGTGCCGCGCTCTCGACACAGGCGACAACAGTAAAGCCACTAACGTTGTCCAGTATCGCGACAGACTGTTCAAGCCGCCACGCGAAAGGCGTTCGTACCGGTCACCCCGCCCGCTCCCGATACAGGAGTCCCGCAGTTGCGTTTCTTCGTTTTCGGCGTGACCCTGGACTGGAAAGGCGTGTCTGAGATCTCGCCACACGCACAGTCCCCAATCCGCGGAGGAAGACACGTGAACAACATCACCGACTTCATCAAGACGGCGGGCGCCGAGCTCGGTCTGGATACGAACCAGGCGCAACAGGCCACCAGCGGCATCCTGGGCCTGCTGCGCGACAAGGCCGACTGGCTCAACGCCTTTGCCGCCACACCATTCGATGATGTTCGCGTGGTGATTCTGGGACAGGATCCCTACCCCACGCCCGGCCACGCCCATGGTCTGAGTTTCTCGGTACGCTCCTCGGTCAGGCCGCTACCCAAGTCG
>CAZJMO010000079.1:0-324 GCA_964547085.1 uncultured Fibrobacteraceae bacterium
CGAGGCGGATCGTCGACTCGGCCGTGCCGACAATGCCTGTGCCTGGGCGAGCGGCGACCAGCCGGCCGGCTCCGGCGCCGGCGGGCCCGGCCCGGATTTCTGGGCCATCGTCTCGGAGATATGCTTGAACGCGGGGTATCTCGAAGAGTCGCTGCAAGCGATCGACCGCGCGCTGGAGGCGGAGCCTCGGCGAGCGTTGCTGCACAACAACCGCGCCGCGATCCTGGTCCGGCTCGGGCGCCAGGAGGAAGCCCGGCGGGCGCTGGCGACGGCCGGGCGCCTGGACCCCGACCTCGGAGGAACTCCGTGAGATTGCGTGCCCTG
>CAZJMO010000079.1:334-10962 GCA_964547085.1 uncultured Fibrobacteraceae bacterium
CCGAGGCCGCATCGAGCAACCTGTTCGCCGTCCGCGACGGGCGTCTGGCCACGCCGCCGCCCGACGCCGGCTGGCGGCCCCACCGACTCGCGCGCTGCGAGTCCCACCCGCTGGTGCGGGGGACGGCGCGCGAGTGCCTGGAAGAGGCTTTCGGACTCTTCCAGGATCGCAACGGCGGCGACGCGGCCGTCGTGCTGGAGGAAGGGCTGGCGCGGACGGACAATCCGTGGTTGTGCCTCTTCCTGGCGCAGATCTACGTGCTGGCGGGGCAGGGCGAGCCCCATTGCCTGCCGTCCACCGGGCCTGCGGCGCCGCACGGCGATTGGGAACAGGACCGTGCGCGGTTGCTGGATCGGGCGTGGGCTCTGCTCGATCGGTTGGAGGAGGCCTGGTCGGACGATGCGGTCGTGGATTTTCTTCGCGCCGACATCGCCCGCGCACGGAACGACCACGAAACCGCGGCAGAGTACGATTTCCACGGTCGCAGCAAGTGCAGCCACATGGAGAGTATCGACCTTCTGCGAGGGTTGCGGGGGCTGGGGCGCCGCGCTGCGCGAGTCCTGGAGCCGATCGTGCCGGAGTATCCTCAGGAATGCGTGCAACGGGGAATCCAGGGCGAGGTGGTGCTCGACCTGCTCATCGATCCGCAAGGTCGTGTGTGCGAGGTCGTGGTCGCCGGTGCGGCCGATAAAGAACTCGCTAGAGCGGCCCGGAATGCTGCCGTCGATGGCGGCTACCAGGCGGCGCAGGTGGGGTACTACCCGGTGTGGTCGTGGTTGCGAGTGCCGGTTCGATTCACGCTCGAGAACTGACTTGTTGATTTGATGGCTTGAGTGCCATTACTTTATTGCACCCGTGTCCGCTACGCGGATCGGGCGTCGCCTGTCCAGATCCGGGTCCACCCCGGAGAATTCAGTGCTTCCGTCGGGAGGTCGGAGTCTTGATGAAGGTGTTCCGCAATCGTTACGTGGTTGCCGCGTACCTGCTTCTGCTGGCCGCTGCCTTGATTGCCGGCTGCAGCACCAGGGAGGATCCGTCCGAGGAACTGGTTGTCTGCGGGAACCATTCCTGCGGAGATCTGGCCATGGTGACAATCGACACCTCCAGCGACGGATTCCAGTACCTGGAACCGGACATCTCGCCGGACGGCACCTGGATCGCCACAACCGCCGACTGGACGGTGATTCCGTCCGACGAAGAGGCCACAGATCTGAGCCTGACGCGTCAGATCCTGTTGGTCCCCGTGCCGGCCGACATCTGGGATTCTGAAAGGCTCCAGCGTACCCCGGTCGAGAGCATCACCGAACTGGGCGCGCAGTTGCTGCGGGTGAATCCGTTCGTCAGCAACATCTCCGGCGGCGCTGTGTCGGTCACGGCAATCGACATCAACAAGGCGAGTCCCGTCTGGGTGGACGACAACACGCTGTAGTTCCTGGCTCGGTTCAGTCGTCGAGACCGTTTTCTCATCGCGGACGTCAGCGACCCGGCGTCGGCCAATCCCGCCGTCGTGTACTACGAACCCGACGATCTCCTGGTGACCCCCAGGACGATCTACTACCACAATGATCCGGCGCTGAGCCCGGATGGGCGTTGGTTGGCCTTCAAGCGGTTCGGCTGCGACGGCGACCCCAATGTCGATGGAACCCAGTGCGACGATATGGAACTCTGGGTCGTGGACATGGAGACCATCACGGATCCGAGGACGGCCACGGCCTTCCCCGTGACCAGCGGCGCGGTCTGGATGGAGGATCCGACCTGGAGCCCGGACGGGCGGTCGATCTGCTTTGCGTCCACCACGGACCTGATCCAAGAGAACGACGGCCTGGAACTCTTCAGCGTCGGTTTCGACTCCGATGAGGCCGAGACCGGAGTGGTGACCATCGACCTGAACCTGCACCGCCTGACGTACACCGAAGTCACCGAGGGTGATCCGTTGGTCGGGCTGCAGAACTACGCGCCGACATACAATTCCGACGGCTCCACGATCTACTTCGTGTCCTCGCGCCGGACGCCTGCGTCGACGTTGCGGACCCGGAGTCTCTGGCAGATCCCGTCCGACGGCCGCCTGGAGCCGTCGTTGACGTTCTTCTCACGCTACGACGATGTCGACCCGGTCATCTATCAGCCGACCGGCACCCTGTTGTTCGCCAGCCGCATGGGCTTCCCGACCGAGGCCCTCGACGCGCTCGAGCAACAGACGCGGGACTACTACTACGAGGTCTACAACCTCGATCCGGAGAACATCCCGCTGACCGACGTGGAGATCGACCGTCGCGCCGCCGACGCCCGGGAGGAACTGGAGTTCTTCGAGGACGTGATGTCGCACCTGTACATGTTCCGCAACTTCTAGCGAGGTCGGCGTGAGCACACAGGACCCACGTCGCGAGATCGTGCGGTTCGGGGAATTGATGTACCGGCGCCGTTATGTCGTCGCCGCCGAAGGGAACCTCTCGGTTCGTCTCGGCGGCGACGTTTTTTTGGCGACACCGCCCGGTCTGTGCAAGGGATGGTTGACGCCGGACGACCTCGTGCGCGTCGCCGAAGACGGCGGCAGCGTGGACGGCGACGGTCGGCGGGCGAGCAGCGAGTGGGGGCTCCATCGGGAGATCTACCGGCGGTGTCCGGATGCGAGGGCGATCTGTCACGCGCATCCGCCGTACGCCACGGCGTGGGCATCGACGGGCCGCCCGCTCGACCCGTCCATTCTCACCGAGACCTCGGTCCTGTTCGCCGCGATCCCTCTGGCGCCGCCGGCCGTGCCGGGATCCGACGAGGTCGCCGCCTCGGTGCGGGATCTGCTCCCGGAAGCCACGGTGCTGCTGATGGGAAACCACGGCGTGGTGGCCTGGGGCAAGGATCTCACCGAAGCGTATTTTCGGCTGGAGACCGTCGAACGTCTGGCCGAGGTGACCATCCTGGCCGACCTCGCCGGCGGCGCTCGGCGGCTGCCGACGGCCTTGCTGCGGCGAATCTCAGACTCCGGCGACTAGCGCGTCGCGGCGCGGTTCAACGGCCGGTCGCGTCTCCGCGGTAGACCGTCTCCAACTCCTTGACGACGGCGTGCCAGCTGAAGCGAGCCTCGATATGACGGCGCGCCTCGGCCGCGCGGATGTCCGCGTCCGCGGGGGCCTGCGCCGCCGCCACGACACGGTCCGCGAAGTCGTCGGCGCCCTCGGCCCACCAGACGAGATCCTGGCTGCGTTCGACGATGCCCTCGGCGCCGATGGGCGTGGTCACGACCGGAATCCCGCGGGCGAGGGCCTCGAGGATCTTGATCTTGATGCCGCCTCCCTCGGTCAGCGGCGCGACGAAGAGTCGGCTCTCGCGGAACAGCGCGGCGAGGTCGTCGACGAATCCGGTGGCCCGGACGCCGGCGGGTCGATTCGCGTGTCCGGCCAGGAACGTGTCGGAGCCGGGGCCGGCCAGCACCAGTTCCCAGCGTGGCAGACGCGCGCGGACCGCCGGCCAGATGCGGTCGCACAGCAGGGCGGCGGCGGCGCGGTTGGGCGGATGCTGGAAGCTGCCGATGAAGAGCGCTTGCGGCGGGTCGACGGGTGCGCGATCGACGGTCAGGTTTCGCGTGTCGATTCCCAGGGGCACGGTCACCAGGTTGACGCCGCCGGCCCGGCTGTAGAGACGGCGGTCCTGTTCGGTGACGCACAGGGTGGCGTCGGCCCATCTGCTGGCGTCGCTGGCGAGGTGGTCCCACCTTGCGGCCTCGGCGAGCAACAGTCGCCGCGGCAGCCAGCCGGCCCGGCGTGCCCGGCGGCGGCGCGGCAACGACCCCAGCTCATGGCTGTCGAGGACCAGACGCGGGCGGGGTGACGACGGTGCCAGCCCGTCGCGCCAGCGTCTGAGCGATCGCAACAGCAGCGCGAGTTGGAGATACTCCACCTGGATGATGTCGGGCCGGATGTTCCTTGCGATGTCCAGGGCTGTCCGGACCAGCGCCCGGCTCGCGTACTTGGTCACGTACTGCGGATAGCCGGAGGCGAGAGCGCGACCGAAGGCGCCCAGGCGGGCGCCGCCGAGCCGCAGCCGCTCGCAGCCGGCCGCGCGCCGGTCGAGGAACTTGACGGTGTGGAGGCTGGCGACATCCGCGGCGGTAGCCGCCACGAGGTCGGATTCACCGGGACGTTCGAGACTCAGGAGATGCAGTTCGTGGCGCCCGGCCAGCTCGCGGGCGAGGCTGCGAACAGCCGAACCGCCGCCGTGACCGATGCGGGGATGAGGCAGGTACGGGGTGATCAGGAGAATCCGCATCAGCGGATCACGTAGCCCCGCGACACGGCCAACTCTTCCTTGATCCGGTCCATCTCCACTTCCCACTCGGTGGAGGCTTCCTCGATGTGGGAGCGGTTCTTGGCGATCCAGGCCGTGGCGTCCTCGTCGATCTGATCCTCGATCTTCAGGTCTTTCAGGATCGCATTCTCAAGCAGGAAGAGGAACTTGTCCTCCTCCATCTCGAGATGGACGAGTTCCTCATCGAGCAGCGTGTCGGCGATCAGGCGGGCGATGACAGCCACGCGTTCTTCGGACAATCGCACGGGTCAGCCTTTCAGGATCAGAGAGGAAACCCGCGTTTGCGGGCGACCTCACGTTTGAACTTTCGCCGCAGATCGCCGACGTCCATGTCCATGTTCTGGATCTCGGACTTGTGCTTGGCGATCAGGGCGTCCACCTCGTCGTCGATTTCCTGTTCCGCGCGCATGTTCGCGAAAATACTGTCGGCCACGGTCTTCCAGACCGTGTCGACGTTCGAGGTGAGATGGATCAGGCCGTTCTCCTGCATCATGGTCACGATGCGGTCGGCCAGATACTCGATCTTGTTGTTCGAGAGCCTCACAATAGTCTCCTTGGCGTCTCCAGGAGTTACGGCGACAATTCAACGGCGAAGACCGGGTCTTGGCAAGGGAAAAGCCGGGCGGTACATTTCGGCCGCCGGCAACGGAGGTCGTTGCGGGCTTGTGGGAACTCCCGGACCGGGGGCGCGTAAGAGACGGTCGGGCAACCGCCCGGACATCACATTCTTGCAGTCAAGCGGAGAGGTGCCATGCAGCAGAACACTCTGGACAAGGTGCAGGCGGAGGAGATCTCCGGGCGTCTGGAGAGCGTGCTCGCGGAGGCCGGCCGGGTGATCGTCGGCCAGCGCGACATGCTCGAGGGGCTCATCCTGGGACTCGTGGCCGACGGGCACATCCTCCTGGAGGGCGTGCCGGGACTGGCCAAGACGCTGGCCGTGCGGACGCTGTCCCAGGTCGTCGACGCCGGTTTCCAGCGCATCCAGTTCACGCCGGACCTGCTGCCGGCCGACATCGTGGGCACCACGATCTACCGGCGCGAGACGGGCGACTTCACGGTCAAGAAGGGACCGGTCTTCAACAGCATCATCCTGGCCGACGAGATCAATCGCGCGCCGGCCAAGGTCCAGAGCGCGCTGCTCGAGGCGATGCAGGAACGACAGGTCACGATCGGCGATCAGACGTTCGCGTTGCCCGATCCGTTCCTGGTCCTGGCCACCCAGAACCCGATCGAGCAGGAAGGTACCTACCCGCTGCCCGAGGCCCAGGTCGATCGCTTCCTGCTCAAGCTGCGGGTGGGTTACCCGGACAAGGAGGAGGAACGCGAGATCATGGTCCGCATGGGTGGCGGTGCGCCGCCGGCGGCCACGAAACAGATCACGCCCGAGGACATCGCCGGGTTCCGCCGCGCGGCCGAAAGCGTGTTCGTGGACGAGAAGATCCAGACCTACATCCTGGACCTGGTCTTCGCGACCCGCGAGCCGCGGTCGTACGGCCTGGACCTGGGGCCGCTGCTGGCCTACGGGGCGTCGCCGCGCGCGTCGCTGGGATTGCTGCGACTGTCGCGGGCGCGGGCGCTGCTGAAGGGACGCGCGTTCGTGATCCCCGAGGACGTCAAGGCGGTCGGGCCGGGCGCGATGCGCCACCGCGTGTTGCTGTCCTACGAGGCCGAGGCGCGTGAGATGGACAGCGACGACATCGTGCGCACGCTGTTCGAGAACATCGAGGTTCCCTAGCCGCCGGTCGAATCCGGCCCGGGTGAAGGTCGCGACGTGGAACGAACGCAACAGCAACACCAAGCCAGCCCGTCGATCCCGCCGGAGATACTCGCGGCGGTGCGCCGGATCGAGATCCGGACGCGGCGGCTGGTCGACGAGGTCTTCAGCGGGGAATACCACTCGGTGTTCCGCGGTCGCGGCGTGGAGTTCCGCGAGGTGCGGGAGTACACGCCGGGCGACGACGTGCGCTCCATCGACTGGAACGTCACCGCGCGCACCGGTGCGCCGTTCGTCAAGCAGTTCGAGGAAGAACGCGAGTTGACCGTCGTCCTGGCGGCCGACGTCTCGCGCAGCGGGCGCTTCGGCAGCGGCGGACGCACCAAGGCCGAGATCGCCGCCGAACTTTGCGGCGTGCTGGCGTTCGCGGCGGTGAGCAACAAGGACAAGGTCGGGCTGCTGCTCTTCAGCGATCACGTGGAGAAGTACATCCCGCCGGCCAAGGGCCGCAGCCACGTGCTGCGCATCATCCGCGAACTTCTCACCTTCCGTCCGACCGGTCGCGGAACCGACTTCGACGCGCCGCTGCAGCTGGTCGGACGCGTGCTCAAACGCAAGGCGACCGTGTTCCTGGTGAGCGACTTCTGGGCCCGTGATTTCAGCGACAGCCTGCGCACCGTGGCGCGCCGACACGACTGTGTCGCGGTGCGCCTGCGCGACCCGCGGGAGACCGAACTGCCGGACGTGGGCCTGGTGACGTGGCGCGATGCGGAAACGGGTCGCGAACTCACCGTGGACACCGCCTGCGCGGCCGTGCGGGATCAGCTCCGCCAGCGCGCGGATCGCCACGACCGACGACTCGAGCGGGACCTGCGGCAGGCGGGCGTGGATCTCATGGATGTCGACGCCACCGGCAGCTACGTCGAGCCGCTGCGGCGGTTCTTCTCCGTGCGGGCCGGCCGTCGCCGCACCGGAGGCCGTCGATGAGGCCGGGCGTGAACGCACGTCGGGCCGCCGCGTCCGCGGTGCTCGTCCTGGGCCTGGCCGTCGCGGCACGGGCGCAGACGCCGTCGGCGCAGTCCGCACCGGTGCCCGCGATTCCCGACACGGCGACCGCGGCGTTCTCCTGGGCCGGCGAGGGGCCGTCGCCGCGCGCGATCCACAGCTTGCCGTCGCAGTCCGTTTTCGGCGATCGGGTGCTGGTGGTCATGGATTTCGACACCGACGCGCAGGCGGTCGTCGATTCGCTGCGCGTCGATGTCGACTGGCTCGAGCCGGGTGCTGAACGGGTGGACGTTCCGGACGTGAACGCGGACCTCGCGGCGCTGCCGAAATGGTCGGGAGACCGGCTCGTCGTGCCCTGCCGGATCTATCGCGTGGGTCCTTGGCGCGCGTCGTGGCGCGAGGGCGCGACGACGTCCGTGGGCATGGTCACCGGTCGCGTCGCGAATTCGGAGGCGCTGGTCCCGGTGCGTGATCCTCGGCATCCCGGCGGAGCACCGGTCTGGTTGCTGATCCTGGCCGCGCTGGCGATCGGCGGGGTCGTGATCTGGCTGCTGCTGCGTCGCTGGAGACGGCGCGACCGACCGCAGCCGACCGATCGAACGCTGCCGCTTCCCGCCTGGCTGGCCGCGGCGCTGGCGCTGCGCGACCTCGAAAGAATCGATCCCGGGCGGGCCTATCTCGACGTTCTGGCGGGCATCCTGCGGCGCTTCGTGTCCGGCCGCTTCCTGCTCAACGCGGAGGAAATGGCGGCCGAGGAGATCCTCGATGCGGCCGTGCGGTCCGGTTGGCCGCGGCCGGCGCTGCGGGGGTTCGCGCGGTTGCTGGTGGAGTGCGACAAGGCGCGGTACGCACCGTCGGTGGTCAGCGCGACGAGCTGTCGGGACCGGTTGCGGGAGAGCCTCGACCTCATCGAGACGGCGCGCATCCAACCGACGTACAGCCCGGTGCCGGAACGACTGCGCCAGGATGCGGCCGCGGCATGGCAGGCATTGCGCGCGGCGTATCCGCGGCAGGAATCCGTGGCGGGGAGGTCGTCATGTTGACACTGGCCCATCCGTGGCTGCTGTTGCTGGCGATTCCCGTGCTGGGCGTCTGGTGGTGGCGCATGCGCCGCCCCGGCCCGCAACCGGTGCTGCGGCATTCGAATCTCGACCTCTTCGGCCCGTTGCCCACGAGCTGGCGTGCCCGGGCCGTGCGCACGGCGCCGTGGCTGGTGGTCCTGGCCGCGCTGCTGATGGTGGTCGCAATGGCGCAGCCGCGGCGGAGTTACACGAGCGAGACGATCGAGGGCGAGGGCATCGACATCATGGTCGCCCTGGACATCAGCGGCAGCATGCAGGCGCTGGATTTCGCGCCGCGGGACAGGCTCGAGGCGGCCAAGGACGTGATCCGCGCGTTCATCGACGGTCGGCCCCACGACCGCATCGGCCTGGTCGTCTTCGCTTCACGGGCGTTCACGCAGTGTCCGCTGACCGTCGATCACCAGGTGCTGGCGGGGTTCCTCGACGAGATCGAGGTCGGCCTGATCGACGACGGTACCGCCATCGGTCTGGGCCTGGCGACGGCCGTGGGGCGCCTCCGGCACAGCGACGCGGCCAGCCGCACGGTGATCCTGTTGACCGACGGCATGAACAACGTGCCGACCCTGGAGCCGGAGACCGCCGCGGAACTGGCGAGCACCCTCGGGGTCCGGGTCTACACCGTCGCCATAGGCCGCGACGGCGTGGCTCCGTTTCCGGTCGACACGCCGGCCGGCAGGCGGATCCAGCAGATCGAGACGCGTATCGACGAGGACCTGTTGCGCCGTATCGCCGCGGTGACCGGCGGGGTCATGGACCGCGCCACCGATCCCGAGGCGCTCGAACGAATCTTCAAGACGATCGACGAGCTGGAGACCAGCCGCTACGAGACGCGTGTCTCGACGTGGCATCGGGACCTGGGGGGCTGGTTCGCGGCGCCCGCGCTGGTTCTGCTCGTCCTGGCCTGCCTGCTGCGCGAGGTCTGGCTGCGACGGCTGCCGTAGCGCCGTCCGAGGAGGTGGTTGGATGCACTTCGCCGAAGGAACCTGGCTCGCCGCCCTGGCGTTCGTGCCGCTGCTGTGGCTTGCGGTCAAGGCGGCCGACCGGCGGGCCGCGGCGCGGGCCGAGCAGTTGCTCGGACAAGCGGCACAGGATCACCGCGAGGACTGGAACCCGCGGGTCCGCGGATGGCGTCGGTTCTTCTTCCTGGCCGCGGTCGGCTGGCTCGTGATCGCCCTGGCGCGGCCGCAGTGGGGCGCAAGCGAGGTCACCGTCACGCAGCGCGGCCGCGATGTGGTGATCGCGCTCGACGTTTCCAATTCCATGCTCGCGGAGGACGTCACGCCGAGCCGCCTCGAGCGCGCCAAGGCCGAGCTGGTCACGTTCCTGCGCGCGCAGGAGGACAGTCGCATCGGGCTGGTACTCTTTGCGGGAGCGGCGTTCGTGCAGTGTCCGCTGACCGCGGATTTCGGCACCGCCGAGATCTTTCTGCAGATGGCGGCTCCCGACATGATCTCGGCCCAGGGGACCGCGCTTTCGTCGGCACTGCAGGTCAGCCGCGAATTGCTCCTGAGCGGCCGTGCGCAGGACGGTGCAGATGATTTCCAGGCGATCCTGCTGGTCACCGACGGCGAGGACCTCGAGGGTGACTGGGAAAACGAGGCACGCTCCTGTCGCCGCGAGGGCATCACGGTGATCCCCGTGGGCATCGGCGAGGAAACCGGGGGCCTGATCCCGGTCAGGGACGCCGACGGGGAAACGTCCGGATTCCTGAAGGATGAAGAAGGAGGGCTGGTGCTGTCACGGATCGACCTCGCGTCCCTCGAACGCCTGGCTGCCGTCGGTGGCGGTTCCACCTTCCGCGTGGGACTGGACGGGCTGGCGGGCGAACGCCTGCGAACCGTTCTGGAGCGCCTTGGACGGCGGGAATTCGAGCAACGTCAGGTCACGCGCTGGCAGGATCGGTATCAATGGCCCCTGGCTCTGGCGCTGCTGAGTCTGGCGCTGGCGACGCTGGTTCGGTCGCGCGACCCCGAGCGGCCGCCGGTCATCGTCGCCGTCGCGCTCGTGTCGTTGCTGATGCTGGCAGCGTCTCCGGGGTCGGCGGAAGTTGTGCGGCCGGACTGGGCCGCTGCGGCGGCGCGCGGGCGACAGGCCTACGCGGTCGGCGACTACGAGACGGCCTTACAGGAGTTCGAGGCGGCGCGGTCGCGAGCGCCCGAAGAGCCGCGACTGGCCCTCGCCGTGGGGGAAAGCCTGTTCCGGCTCGAGCGTTACGAGGAAGCCGATCGCGAGTTCAGCCGTGCGCGTCAGTTGACCGACCGCGCCGAGCTGGCGGCGGAGTCGTTCTACAACGCGGGAACCACGGCGCTTGCCCGGGGAGACGCGCAGGTGGCGGTCGAGCAGTTGCGCGAGAGTCTTCGCCTGGAACCCGGACGGCAGGATGCGTTGCTGAACCTGGAGACCGCGATGATGCGGCTGGAGCAGCAACAGCAGCAGCAGGAACAGCAGCAGGACCAGCAGCAGGACCAGCAGCACCAACAGGACCAGCAGCACCAGCAGGACCAGCAGGACCAGCAGGACCAGCA
>CAZJMO010000080.1:0-10271 GCA_964547085.1 uncultured Fibrobacteraceae bacterium
GGTGAACGAGTCGCAGCGACGCAGCGCCTCGGTCAGCTGGCGGCGTTGCTGGTTCAGCTGCGTCTCGCCGTTGCGGTGCGGGAAGCGCACGCCGGCGAGATTCCGCGCCAGGCGGGCCCGCGTGGAGATCACCACGTCGGCGGACGGCCCCTGGCCGTCGAGCCAGCCCGCGGGCCGGCGCCAACTCTCGTCGCTGAACATCACAGCGCCTCCCCGATGTCGGGCTCGGTCGAATCGACCAGGTCCGTTTGCAGACGCGAGATCGCGTCGCGCAACCGGGCAGCCTCCTCGAAATCCTCGGCCGCCACAGCCGTCTCCAGCGCGCTGCGGAGTTGCCCGATCTCCAGCCGCAGCGCCGCTCGCGGACCCCGCGCCCGCGGCGCCTTCCCCAGGTGCACGCCGGCACGGTGGAACCGGCGTATCAGCGGTACCAGATGGGCCTGGAAGTGCGTGTAGCAGCGGGGACAGCCGAGCAGGCCGCTGTCCTGGAACTGTTCGAGCCGCAGACCGCAGGCCGGGCAGGGCTCGGTCTCACGACCGACCGTGGAGGCAGGATCGACGGACGCGTCCAGAAACGCCGGCAGACCGCTCTGTTCGGCGGGCATCGGGCCGCCGGGCGGTTCGGCGGCGCCCTCCTCGGCCGCACATTTCTCGCAGAGCCAGCGGGTGCGCTTGACCCCTTCCTCGACCTCGATGTACTTGACGGCTGCCTCACGTTGACCACAGCGTTCGCATTTCACGACGGCACCTCCTCACTTCCGCTTCAGGAGACCGAACGCAATCGCCCCTCATCCAGCTCCAGGATCCGATCGGCGCGGCGCGCCAGGTCCGGATCATGCGTGACGATCACCAGGCCGGTCCCTTCGCTGTCGCGCAGCGCGAAGAGCAGGTCGCTGAGATTGGCGCCCTTCTGGCGATCCAAGTTGCCGAACGGCTCGTCGGCCAGCACCACCTGCGGCCGGTTCATGAACGCCCGCGCCACGGCCACGCGTTGCTGCTCGCCGCCCGACAGTTCCCCCGGCCGATGGTCGGCGCGGTCGGCCAGATCCATGGCCTCAAGCAACCCGTCGGCCCGTTTCTCGTCGGCCGCGTCGGGTTCGTGCACCAGCCGCACCGGCAGCAGCAGGTTCTCCCGCGCCGTGAAGTCCGGCAACAGGAAGTGGTACTGGAAGACGAATCCCACGACGTGCCGCCGCCAGGCCGTCAGCGCGCCCAGCGACGGGGTCGGCAGCTGGCGGACGCCGAGGTTGATGGTCCCCTCGTCCGGTCGATCCAGCCCGCCCAGGAGATTCAGCAGCGTGCTCTTGCCCGCGCCGCTCGGTCCGATCACGGCCACGACCTCGCCGCGTTCCATGACGAAGTCGACCCCGCGCAACACCGCGATGTCGCCGCTCGCCTTGGGGAACGTCTTGAACAGGTCACAGGCTTCCAACAAAGCCATCCCGACTCCTACGTGTACCGTATGATGTCCAAGGAGTCCAGCCGTGACGATTCACGACTGGGCACGAGCGTCGACACCAGCGTCAGGACCATTGCGGCCACACCGACGGCGACGAAGTCCCACAGCTGCGGAATACACGGCATGTGGTCGACGAAGTAGACATCGCTGGGAATGGGGATGCCCCACTTCACCAGGTACATGCTCAATCCCCAGCCCAGCAGGCTGCCCAGCGACATCCCCCAGAAGCCCAGCCACAGCCCGTTGAACATGAACACACGCTGGATCTGCCCAGGCGCCGCGCCCATCGCCAGCAGAATGCCGACCTCGCGGCCTCGCTCGCCCACCATCATGGTCAGGATGCCGATGATGTTGAACGCCGCCACCAGGATGATCAGCCCGACCAGCAGGAACATCAACGCCTTCTCCAGCTTCACCCAGCGGAAGATCGTGGAGTTGAGCGCCATCCAGTCGACCGCGCGGTAGTCGGCGCCCAGGTGCGTCTCCAGGCTGTCGGCGACCGCCGCGGCGAGCATCATGTCGGCCACGCGCACGCCGACGATGCCGGCGCCCTGCGGCCCGTAGCCGTAGAAGTCGCGCGCCTCGTCCAGGTGCAGGTACACGAAGCGGCTGTCGAACTCGTACATGCCGGATTCCATGAACCCGGCCACGACGAACGGGCGCGTCTCGGCATGCAGTTCGGTGAGGCTCGCGCTCGCGCTGGGCGCGGTCACCAGCACGGTGTCGCCGAGCCCCGCCCAGAGGTTGACCGCCAGCTCGCTGCCCAGGATCACCCGCGGCGTCCGCCCGGGCGCCGGCCGCAACGCGTCGCGAACCTGCGGCCCCGGCCTCAGCTGGCTGCTGAACGGCTGGACCGAATCGATGAGATCGGGGTCGATGCCCCAGGTGATCGCCCCGCGCGAGAGCGGCTTGCCCATCAGCCGCCGCTTCGAGATCACGACCTCCTGACGGATGATCGGCGCCGCGCCCGTGACGCCCGGCTCGGCGCCGATGGCGTCGAGCGTCCCTCCGAGGTCGCTGAACCCACCGGGCGCGTGGCACCCGACCGAGATCATGGGCATGGTATCGACGAAGCTGCGACGCAGTTCGGCGTGGAAGCCGTTCATGACCGCCAGCGTGACGTCGAGCACCATCACGCCGACGGCGATGCCGGCGATGGCGATGATCGACGCCCGGCTCAGCGCCCGGCTGCGGCGCCGGCTGCGCTGGTATCGGCGCGAGATGTAGCGTGCGACATCCATGAGCGGGCGGCCGGGCCGCCTAGTCCTCCTTGTCCTGGTCCGCCTTCTGCTGCCAGTCGGCGCTGAAACCGGGACGCTCCTGCCGACCTTCCGGGCGCATCGCCGGGAAGAGCAGGACGTCGCGGATGCTGTTGCAGTCGGTGAAGAGCATGACCAGGCGGTCCACCCCGAAACCGATCCCGCCCGTCGGCGGCATGCCGTGCTCGAGCGCCTGCAGGAAATCCTCGTCCAGTTGCTGCGCCTCGTCGTCGCCGGCGGCCGCCAGCGCCTTCTGCGCCTCGAAACGGCGCCGCTGCTCGCGCGGGTCGTTCAGTTCGGAGAAGCTGTTGGCCAGCTCGAAGCCACAGACGAAGAGCTCGAACCGCTCGACCAGCCCGGCCTCCTCGCGGTGGTCCTTGGCCAGCGGCGACAGTTCCTTCGGATGGTCCATGACGAACGTCGGCTGGATCAGCTCGGGCTCCACCAGGATCGAGAACATCTCGTCCAGGATCTTGTCGCGGCCCATGCCCGGCTTGAGCTTGACGCCGTGCTCCTGCGCCCGCTTCGCCAGCGCGTCGTCGTCGAGCGTGCGCAGGTCCGTGCCGGTCTTCTCCTGGAGCGCGTCCATGAATCGCAGCCGCCGGAAGGGCTTGGTGACATCGATGGTGTGTTCGCCGAAGGTGACCGCGCCGTCCTTGCCGAACGTCTCGCCGAGATGCCGCAGCATGCGCTCGGAGAAGTCCATCATGTCGTTGTAGTCCCAGTACGCGGCGTAGGCCTCGAGCATGGTGAACTCGGGGTTGTGCGTCCGGTCCATGCCCTCGTTGCGGAAGTCCTTGGCGATCTCGTAGACGCGGTCCAGGCCGCCCACGATGCAGCGCTTGAGGTACAGCTCGTCGGCGATCCGCAGGAAGAGTTCCATGTCCAGCGCGTTGTGGCGCGTGACGAACGGACGCGCGGTGGCGCCGCCGTAGAGCTGTTGCAGAACCGGGGTCTCGACCTCCAGGAAGCCCTCGCCGTCCAGCAACGCGCGCAACGCGGAGATGATCGCCGACCGCGTGCGGAAGCGCGCGCGGGTCTCCTCGTTCATGGCCAGATCCAGGTGTCGGCGTCGGCTCTTCAACTCGACCGACATGTCGTGGTACTTCTCCGGCAGCGGCCGCAGCGCCTTGGCCAGCAGCTCGAACGCCTCCACATGGATCGTCAGCTCGCCGGTTCGGGTCTCGAACAGGTAGCCCTCGACCCCGATGATGTCGCCCAGGTCCAGGAGCTTCTGCGCCTGCTTGAACCGCTCGACGCCGAGGTCGTCCTTCTTGAAGTAGACCTGCAGACGGCCCCACTCGTCGTCCACCGGCGCGAACATGGTCTTGCCCATGCCGCGCTTGGCCATCAGGCGGCCGGCATAGCGGACCTTCGCGCCCGAAGCGATCAACGCTTCGGCCTGCGCGCGGACCTCGTGCGAGCGGTGCGTCCGCTTGAAGGCGTGCGGATAGGCGGTGCCTTCGGCGGCCAGCTGTTCCAGCTTCTCGACGCGCCCCTGCATGATGCTCTTGAGGCCCTCGGCGCCGGCCGTGGCCGGCGGGTTCTGCTTCTTCTGATCGGACACCGTGGATTCCTTTCTTTCCCCTCGGCTCAGCCGGCGCGGTTGCGCGCCGCCTCGCCGCTCTTGTAGCGCAGGTAGGCGTCGATGAAGCCGCCGATCTCGCCGTCGAGGACGGCCTGCGTGTTGCCTGTCTCGTACTCGGTCCGGACATCCTTGACCTTGGTGTACGGCTGCAGAACGTAGTTCCGTATCTGACTGCCCCACGCGATCTCCATCTTGGCGTCCTCGACCACCTGGCGTTCCTTCATCTTCTCTTCCAGCGCGTGCATGTAGAGCTTGGTCCGCAGCATGGTCATCGCCAGCTCGCGGTTGCGGTGCTGGCTGCGCTCCTGCTGCGACTGCACCACGATGCCCGTCGGCTCGTGCGTGATGCGGACCGCGCTGTCGGTCTTGTTCACGTGCTGACCGCCCGCGCCCGACGCGCGGTAAGTATCGATGCGCAGGTCCTGCGTGTTGATCTCGACCTCGACGTCGTTGCTGACGAGCGGAAACACGAACACGCTGGCGAACGACGTATGCCGCCGGCTCTGCGCGTCGAACGGCGAGATCCGCACGAGCCGGTGCACGCCGGTCTCGCTCTTGAGGTAGCCGTAAGCGAACGGATGGTCGATCTCCAGCGACACGCTCTTGATCCCCGCCTCCTCGGCCGGCTGCAGGTCGAGCGTGTTGAACTTCATCCCCTCGCGTTCGAGGTAGCGCGTGTACATCCGCAGGAGCATCTCCGCCCAGTCCTGCGATTCCACGCCCCCGGCGCCCGGGTGGATCTCGAGGATCGCGCCGCGACCGTCCTCCGGCCCGTTCAAGATGAACTGGAAGTCCAGCTTCTCGATCATCTCCGTGAGCGCAGCCACGCCGTCGGCCACTTCCGCGGCGGTCTCGGCGTCGTTCTCCTCCTGCGCCAGTTCGGCCATGAGCTCGAGGTCCTCGAGCTTGGCCTCGGCGGCCTGCACGGGATCGGTCCACGACTTGACCTGGCGCACCTGGCGCACGACCTGGTTGGCCGCCTCCTGGTCGGACCAGAAATCAGGCGAGGCTTGTTTTTCGGCGAGTTTGGTCAGTTCGGCCAATAGGGAGGGGTAGTCAAAGACCCTCCTTGAGCTCGGCCAGGCGCACGCGTTGCGCCTCGAGCGTCTCCAGTGTTTCCTTCATCGGGGTCCCCCCTCCGGGGTGTCGGACGCGACGGTCTCGCGCCACAGTCGTTCGGCCAGCGCGGCCAGTTCGGCCTCGGTGCCGTCGTTTTCGATGATGCGGTCGGCGCGCCGCCAGAGCGGCTCCAGGTGGGCCTGGGCGGTGATCCGGGCGCGGGCGGCGTCGGCGGCGAAGCCCTTGGCGACCAGACGGCGGGTCCGCGCCTCGATCGGCGCCGTGACGGTCACAGTCATATCCACCGGCGGCGGCCCGGGCAAGAGAAAATAAACCGCCGCTTCCAGGATGACCAGCGGGGGGTTCGCCGCCGCGGCCTCCGCCAGGCGCGCCGAGCACGCCGCGGCGAGCGCGGGATGGACGATGGCGTCGAGATCGGCGCGGGCGCGCGCGTCGGTGAAAACGCGCGGACCGAGGACCTTGCGGTCGACCCGTCCGTCGGCCCCCAGGATCTCCGCACCGAAACGCGCCGTGAGACGGGACCGGACGTCGGGATCGTCGAGCACGGCGTGTCCGACGCGGTCGGCGTCGATGTGCGCGGCGCCGCGGGCGGCAAGCAGGGCGCAGAGGCGGCTCTTGCCGGCCGCCGTCGGCCCGGTGATCGCGATCGTGGGAGCGGTCCCGGCGGGCTTGATCCGATCAGCCATGAGCTTCCCGCCAGTCCCGACCGCTGTGCACGTCCACCACCAGCGGCACGGACAGCTCCAGCGCCCCTTCCATCGCCTCGCGCACCAGCGCTCCGACGGCCTCCAGTTCGCTCTCGACCACCTCGAGCACCAGTTCGTCGTGCACCTGTACCAACATCAGCGCCGCCGACTGCGCCTGGCGCAACGCGGCGTCCAGCCGGAGCATCGCCAGCTTGATGAGGTCGGCCGCGGTGCCCTGGATCGGCGTGTTCACCGCGATGCGCTCCTGGAACGAACGGATGCGGTTGTTCTGCGAGAGGATGTCGGGCAGCATCCGGCGGCGGCCGAGCATGGTCTCGACCACGCCGTCCCGCCGCGCGCGCTCCTTGGTCTCGTCGATGAACGTGCGCACGCCCGGATAGGTGGCGAAATACCGGTCGATGAACGCCTGCGCCTCGACCTGCTTCACCTGGATCTGCCGCGCCAGCGCCCGCGCGCCCATGCCGTAGATGACGCCGAAGTTGATCGCCTTGGCGCGCGACCGCATCTCGCCCGTGACCGCGTCTTCCCCGACCCCGCCGATGAGCGCGGCCGTGCGGCGGTGGACGTCGGCGCCTTCGCGGAAGGCCGAGCGCAGCGCCTCGTCGCCCGACAGGTGCGCCAGCAGCCGCAGTTCCACCTGCGAGTAGTCCGCCGAGAGGAACACGCGCCCCGGCTCGCGCGGCACGAAGGCCCGCCGGATGCGACGCCCCAGCTCGGTGCGGATGGGGATGTTCTGCAGGTTGGGGTCGCTGCTCGAGAGCCGGCCCGTCGCGGCGACGGCCTGGTTGTAGCTGGTGTGGATGAGGTCGTCGTGGTCGGCCAGCTCCGGCAACGCGGTCACGTACGTGCCCTGCAGCTTCGCCACCTGGCGATAATCGAGCACGAGTTGCGGCAGGTCGTGCTCCTCCGCCAGCCGCTCCAGCACCGTGACGTCGGTGGACCAGCCGGTGGAGGTCTTCTTGAGCGGCTTGAGCCCCAGCTTGTCGAAGAGGATGACCTGAAGCTGCTTGGGGCTCTGGACGTTGAACGTCTCGCCGGCCAGCTCGTGGATGCGCGCTTCGAGGTCGTGCAGTTCGACGGCGAACGCCTGCTCGAGGTCGCCCAGGAACGAGCGGTCGATCTTGATGCCGCGCTGTTCCATGGCCAGCAACACGCGCAACAGGGGCATCTCGAGATCGCGGAACAGCCCGTCCAGGCCCGCGTCCGCGAGCTGCGGTGCGAGCAGTCGGTAGAGCCGCAGCGTCATCTCCGCGTCCTCGGCCGCGTACTCCGCCAATCGGGGCAGCGGCACCGAGAGGATGTCCTTGCGCCGATCGCCCTTCTCGAACATGCCGCCGTAGGGAATCATCTGCTCGTCGAGCAGCGTCCGCGCCAGCTCGTCCAGCCCGTGGCTGCGCCGCCCCGGATCCAGGACGTAGCTGGCCAGCATGGTGTCGAACAACGGTCCGGCGACCGTGAACCCGTGCCGCTCCAGGATCCAGAGGTCGTACTTCAGGTTCTGCCCGACCTTCAGCCGCCCCTCCGCCGCCAGCACCGGTCCCAGCACCGCGCGAACCTCGTCCAGCCGGTCATGCTCCTTCCCCACCGCGAACAGCGTCCCGGCCTCCGCCGCGCCGCTTTCGTCCTCGTCGCGCCAGACAACCGGCACGTAAGCCGCCGTCTGTCCCTCCGCCGCCAGCGAGATCCCCACCAGTCGCGCCCGATGCGTCACCAGATCATCCGTCTCCGTATCAATGGCCAGCGCCGTCCCCGGCGCGACGCCGTCAAGCCCCCCCTTCAGCGCTTCCTCGCTCTCCAGCGTCACGAACTCCCGCCCCGCGCCCTCGTCTTCACCCTCCGAGGGCGGAACGGTTGTCGACGGCGACGGCTTGTCCCGGTCGGCGGCGACGCCGGGCTCGCTCTCCACCTCGGCCGCACCGCCGACCGGCGCCACCGGCGCCGTCGACAGCCGTTCCGCCCGCCTCAGGGCAAGCTGAAGCCCGAGCCGCCCCATGACCTCGCGAGCCGCGGCCGACGTCGGCAACACGGTGCGCATCGCCTCCCAGTCGATGTCGATGGGCGCCTCGCAGTCGATCACGAACAGCCGTCGCGACAGCAGGATCTGCTCGCGGTTCTCGGCGATCACGCCCTTCAGCCGCGGAGTCAGCTTGCTCGACTCCGCCTTCTCGAAGAGCGTCTCGAGGTCGCCGAACTCGCGGATCAGCTTCTGGGCCGTCTTGTCCCCGATCCCCGGCGCGCCCGGGATGTTGTCCGACTGGTCGCCCGCCAGCGCGTAGCAATCCACGAGCTGCCGCGGGGTCAGGTGGAGATCCGCGGCGACCGAAGCCTCCGTGACCTCGGTCAGCTCATCGCCGCGCCGTCCCGGTTTGAGCATGCCGCAACGCGCGTCCAGGAGTTGCTGGAAGTCCTTGTCGCCGGTGTAGTGCCAGACGCGGTCGACCACGCCCTCGCTCTGCGCCGCCGCGGTTCCCATGAGGTCGTCCGCCTCGTAGCGGTCGAGTTCGAGGACCGGCAATCCCCAGGCATCGAGCATCTCGCGCAGGCGCGGCAACTGCTCGGCCAGTTCGTCGGGCATGGGCTTGCGGTTGGCCTTGTACTGCGGGTAGAACTCGTGCCGGAAGGTCGGCCCCTTGCGGTCCAGGACCATGATCAGATGGCTCGGCTCGTACTTCTCGATGAGTTGCAGGATCGCGTTGGCGGTGCCGAAGACGACCGACGTCGCCTCGCCCGACGGCGCGGTCAACGGCCGGTTGGCGAACGCGTAGTGCGAGCGGTAGATGAGCGCGGATCCGTCGATGAGGATCAGGCAATTGCTCACGGCGACGGTCCTTTCAGTGGCGGTTCGAGGGGCCGGGCCAGCCGTAGAGTCCGCCCGCCGCGATGCGATCGGCGACCACCGGAGGCAGCAGCGCCGGTCCCGGCATCCGGCCTGCCGCGAGGTCGTCGCGAATGGCCGTGGCGTTGGCGGGATGGTCGAAGTCGTCGATGACCACGGCGCGGCCCGCCAGCGGCGGCACCAGCGTCACCGGTCCGCGCGCCAGGACCAGCGGCTCGGCCAGTCGAAGCAGGCGTTGCGGATCCCGCCAGAGTGGGAAATCGGCCACGTTGTCGGCGCCGATGATCAGGCGCCAGCGGTCGTCGGGATGCTCGCGGGCGAGGTCGGCCAGCGTATCCACGGTGTAGCTCGGGCCGGGGCGCGTGATCTCGCGGTCGTCGACGACGACGCCCGGCATGCCCGACAGCGCCAGTCGCGCCAGTTCGACGCGCGTCGCGCCGTCCGCGTTGGTCGTGGTGGTCTTGAGCGGCGACTGCCGCGCCGGCACGACGTGCACGACATCGGCCAGGCCCCGCGCGAGCAGGGTTCCGGCCACCGCCACGTGGCCGGCGTGGATCGGGTCGAACGTCCCTCCGTAGAGGGCGCGGATCATGGTTCCTCGCCGTCGTCCGCCGCGGGAAGATCGCCGAGCGCGCGGAGGGCCGCATCCCGGCGCGGGCTGTCGGGGTATTCGTCCGCCAGACGGCGATACATCTGCTCGGCCGTGGCGTGGTCGTCGAGTCGATCTGCGACCTGGGCGCGCTTCCAGAGCACGTCGTCGATCAGCTGGCTGGTGGGTTCCTCGTCGAGAATCCGGTCCAGGCTGATCCCGACCGCTTCCCAGTGTCGCAACTGCTCGTAGACCTTGACCGCGCGCAGACGCTTGCGGACCAGGAGGTCGGCGATTTCCTGCATGTAGTCGCGGATCTCCGGCATGAACCGGCTCGTCGGATAGCGCCGCGAGAAGTCCAGCCAGTGCAGCCGCGCCTCGTACGCCGGCGTCACGTCGCGTTCGACCCGCCCGACCTGGAAGTAGTAGCACTCGCCCTCGTGGAACAGCGCGTCTTCGACCAGCGGGCTGATCGGATAGTCCTGCGTGAGGATCTGGAACTCCACTGCCGCCAGCGGATACTCCTTGATCTGCATGTAGGCGCGCGCCTTCTCGAATTGCGCCTGCGCGGCGAGGGTGTCGGTGGGGCTCTGCCGCACGAAGGCCTCGAACGCGTCCGCCGCGTCCTGGTAACGCCCGTTTTCGGCCCAGAATATCCCGCGCTCGTAGGATCCGATGCGATGCGGATTGCTCGTGCCGCAGCCCGCGGCGCCCAGCGCCAACAGGGCGCCGAGCAGGATCGAGCAGCTGACC
>CAZJMO010000080.1:10281-10864 GCA_964547085.1 uncultured Fibrobacteraceae bacterium
GGCGAGCTCGGAGATGCCCGCCCGGCGCATCACCTCATCGAGGGGGCGCGTGTCGGCGAACAGGCTCGCGGTGAGGGCGAGGGTCTCGCGCACCGTGATGTCTTTGAGCAGTCCGCCGGTCTGCAGCACGGCCGAGACGAGCCCGTGCGAGACCGCGCCGCGCGGCGTCTCGCCGAACACGCGCACCGTTCCGCCGTCGGGGTCGGAGAGGCCGAGCAGCATGTCGATCGTCGTGGTCTTGCCGGCCCCGTTCGGGCCGAGGAAGCCGAAGATCTCGCCCTGATGGATGTGAAAGCTGACGTCGTCGACGGCGACAAATGCGTCGAAGCGCATGGACAAATGCTGCGCCTCGATGGCGTCCATGTCGCCGACCGGCACCCGGTCCTGGAACCGGCGCGCCACGCGGCGGCTGACCACGACCTGTCCGTCGGCGCTGTCGACCACCGTGATCTGCACGGCCAGATCCATCTGTCGGTCGACCCAGCTCTTCCAGAGGCCGAGGCGGCGACCGGAGGCCGGATAGGTCAGCGCCAGGTCCTCGACGCGGAACCGTAACTCCAGCACCGTCCGTTCGGTTCCCTCC
>CAZJMO010000081.1:0-1292 GCA_964547085.1 uncultured Fibrobacteraceae bacterium
GGCCGCTGGAAGCACCAGGCCGTCCAACTCGCAGCGGCGCAGCAGCGATTCGAGCGAGGCCTGGACGCCGCCGCGCAGAAGACGGAACTCCAGGTCCGGCCACAGCGCCTGCATCTGCGTGCGCGAGCGGAGGTTCAGGACGCCGATCACCGACCCGTCGGCCATGTCGTCGATGATCGTGTTCTGGCGCGTCAGGAATGCGTCGAACGGCGTGTCCCGCGGTGGAATGGCGGCGTAGACGAGACCGTCCCGCAGCGGCAGGACGAGATCCTGGGCCCGCACCACCGCCAGACGGAAATCCCCGGCCAGAAGCTGGTCCTCGAGGAATTCCACCTCCGCGGCGCTGGCGGCCAGGAAAGGCTCGTCTTCCACTATTTCGGAACTGACGGGCGATGGAATCACCTGCAGACGACAAGCCAGACGCGGGCTCAGCGTCTGCAGGTGATCCATGACGACCTTGGTCTGATCCTTGGCCAGTTGCGTGTTGAGGCAACCGAAACTGACGACCTTGGCGTTCAATGCCAAGCCTCCGCGGGAGAAGTTCTGGGGGCTGCACCCGTCAGTCTGCAGCCTCATCCTGTCGCTCGAGAAATTCGGCCACCAGCCTGCCGATCCGCTCCGCCTGAGCGAAGGGGAGAGCCGCGTGGACGGGTAAGGTCAAGACCTCGCGTCCCGCCAATTCGGCGGCGTTCAGGTTGCCGGTCTGGCGACAGTACTCCATGAGCGGATGATGGTGCAAGGGCGGGTCGTAGTAGATTCCGGTGTCGATACCCTCGCTGTCCAGACGGTGGTGCAGGCGGTCGCGGGCCTTGCAGCGCACCCAGTACTGGTGGTAGGTGACCTTCGCGCCAGGTCCCAGATCCTCGACCGCCAGGCGGTTCTGCTTGGGGATCAGGGAATCGTAGATCTCGGCGACGCGGTCGCGGTCACGCTGCTCGTCCTCGAAATGGTCGAGGCGGTGACGGATGACCATGGCCTGGACCTCGTCGAGCCGGCTGTTCCAGCCGCAGTAGAGGTTCTTGTTGATCCAGAGCGCCTTGTGGCCGCGGAGCTGGCGGATGCGGTCGGCGTCCTCCTGCTGGCGGCAGAAGATCAGGCCGCCGTCGCCGATGCCGGGCAGGTTCTTGGTCGGGTAGAAACTCAGCGTGCTCATGCGACCGATGCTGCCGCAGGGCTTCCCCTTGTAGAGCGTGCCCCACGCCTGCGCCATGTCCACGATCACCTGCAGGTCGTGCTTGCCATAAGCGGTATTATGGAGGGTGTTACCGGGCTGCGAACTGGATCGAACTGGG
>CAZJMO010000081.1:1302-10860 GCA_964547085.1 uncultured Fibrobacteraceae bacterium
AACGCGTGCGCCGCATCATAAATGATCTTAAGACCGTATATGTCGGCAATCTTCTGTATCTTTTCCACATCACATGGTTTTCCATACACATGCACCGGCATAATGGCAGTAGTGCGGGGCGTGATCGCCGCTTCGATCTTCGCCGGGTCGATGTTCAGATCACCCGGCTTGATGTCCACGAACACCGGCCGGGCGTGCAGCATGATCACGGCCTCGATCGTGGCCTCGAAGGTGTACGGCGTCGTGATGACCTCCGTGCCCGGGCGGACACCGGCCATCGACAGCGCCAACAGCAGCGCTTCCGAACCGCTGGCCACGCCGACGGCGTCGGCCACGCCGCACTGCGCGGCCATCTCCTGCTCCAGGGCGCGACAATGGTCGCCCAGGATGTACTGGCCCGACATGAGGATCTTCTCGAAGTCGGCCATGATCTGGTCCTTGACCGGCTGCATGGGCGTCACGAGGTCATACCGGTGGATGCGTTGCTTGTTCTGCTCAGACATGAGTTCCTTTCCGACCGTGGCGGCTTAAAAGTCCTTCTGGTCCCAATCGTAGGGGACCTCGCCGCCATGGGGATCGACACGGTATTCGTCGGGGTTGTCGTGGTCGTACATGTGGGTCGGGAGGTTGACGATCATGGCGGTTCCGGTCCCGATGCCCTTCATGCCGTGGAGGACTCCCTTGGGAATCACCAGCAGGATCGGGTTGCGTTCGCCCATGAAGAATTCGCCGACCTCGCCGTGCGTGGGCGATTCTTCTCGCCGGTCGTAGAGCACGACTTTTGCCATGCCTGAGACGCAGACGAAGTGGTCTGTCTGCAGCTTGTGCCAGTGCCAGCCCTTGACCACGCCGGGGTAGACGGCGGTGATGTAGCACTGTCCGAACTGCTGGAAAAAGGGATCGTCGGTGCGCAGCATCTCGTAGAGGAAGCCGCGCTCGTCGGGGATCACCTTGAGTTGTTTGACGTGGACACCATCGATCATGCTAGACCTCTCGTTCCGGTTGCGGTCGGCCGAAGCTGCGGTACTCGAAGCCGAACTCCGCCATGTGCTCGCTCGAGTAGACGTTGCGGCAGTCCAGGAGACGGCGGGCGTTCATGATCTCGCCGAGGTGGTTGAAATCGAACTGGCGGTACTGGTTCCACTCGGTCACCAGGATCGCCAGGTCCGCGCCCTCGCACGCGTGGTAGCCGTTGCGGCAGTAGACCAGGTCGGGATAGACCGTCTTGAAGTTGTCCATGGCCACCGGGTCGTGCACGCGCAGGGTGGCGCCGCGCTCCTGCAGCTGGGCGACGATCTGGCGGCTGCCAGCGCAGCGGATATCGTCGGTATTCGGTTTGAAGGCGAGGCCCAGCAGCGCCACGGTCTTGCCCTTGAAGTCGCCGACCATCTCGATCGCCTTGTCGACCGCGCGGTCGGGCAGCGCGGCGTTCACGGCGATGGCGGCCTCCACGATCGACATGCACTCGTCCTTCTCGCGGGCGATGTGGCAGATGGCGTGCGTGTCCTTGGGGAAGCAGCTGCCGCCGTAACCGAGGCCGGCGTGGAGGAACTTGCCGCCGATGCGGCGGTCCAGGCCCATGGCCTTGGACACCTGCGAGACATCCGCGCCCACCTTGTCGGCCAGCGTGGCGATCTCGTTGATGAAGCTGATCTTCACGGCGAGGAAGCTGTTGCTGGCGTACTTGATCAGCTCCGCGGTCTCGATGCGGTGGCAGTGGACGATCGGCGTGTCGAGCAGGAACAGCGGGCGGTAGATGGCGCGCATGAGCTGCTCGCAGCGCTCGGTCTCCGCGCCGATGACGACGCGGTCGGGACGCATGAAGTCCTCGATGCTCGATCCCTCGCGCAGGAACTCGGGGTTGCTGGCCATGTCGAACTCGACCGTATTTCCCGAGGCGTCGGCGATGATCTGCTGCAGCCTGCGCGCGGTGCCCACCGGCACGGTGCTCTTGGTGACGATGACCTTGTAGTTCTCCAGGCACTCGCCGATCTGCTTGCCGACCTCCCAGATGTACGTGAGGTCGGCCTCGCCGCTGTTCTCCGACTGCGGCGTCTGGACGGCGATGAAGACGACCTCGGCGTCACGCATGCCGGCGGCGAGGTCGGTGGTGAACGAGAGGCGTTCCTCGCGGACGTTCTTGTCCACGAGCATGTCCAGGCCCGGCTCGTAGAACGGCATCTCGCCGCGCTCGATGGCGGCGATGCGCTCGGGCAGGATATCGACGCAGGTGACCTGATGACCGAAATCGGCCATGCACGCGCCGGACACCAGTCCCACGTAACCGGTCCCGATCATGCAGATGCGAATCATGCCAGATTCCTCCTCGCGGCCTCGAGAAGGTCGCGCAGCGTCTCGGTGATGTCGAAGCGCGGCCGCCATCCGGTGGTCTCGCGCAGCAGGGTCGAATCCCCGACCAGGCGGGGAATATCCGCGGGGCGCATGCGATCGGGGTCCGGTTCCACCGCGATGGCGGTGGCGGACAACCCCAGAAGTATCTCCAGTCCCTCGCGAATCGTCAATGTCGAGCCTGCGCAAATATTAACAATGCGTCCCGGTTCGCCGCGCGCGACGAGGGCCCGATAGGCGGCCACGACATCGCGGACGTCCAGGAAATCGCGGATGGGCGACAGGTCGCCGGTCCGCAGGATCGGATCTCGACGGCCGGCCTCGATCGCCGCGATCTGTGCCGCGAAGGAGGGGAACACGAAGCGATTGTCGTGGCCCGGGCCCGTGTGGCTGAAGGCGCGCACCGGAAAGATCGGCAGTCCGAAGCTGCGGTGGTACTGGCAGCAGAGCAGGGTCGCGGCCGCCTTGCTGGTGCCGTACGGCGAGACCGGCAGGACGGGGTCGGACTCGCGGCAGGGGCGGTCGGCGGGAGCGGCGGCGCCGTATTCCTCGGCCGAACCCACCGACAGCATCCGCGGTACGGGCGTTCCCTGGTCCTGCAGTCGCCGCAGCGCTTCGAGAACCTCCAGCGTGCCCAGCAGGTTGGCGCGGACCGTGCCGGCGGGGTCGGCGAAGCTGGCTCCGGCCGAACTCTGCCCGGCGAGGTGGTAGACGACATCGAAGCGCCCGTCGGCTAGCAACGCCGCCAGATCCCGGCCCGCGTCGTCGGGAGTGGATCCCAGTTCGCGGATGTGCTTCAGCCATGGCGGGTCGGCGCCCCCTGCGGCGGGCCGGTCCAGACCGACGACGGCGACGCCGTCCGCCTGGAGGGCGCGCACGAGGTGTCGGCCCACGAAGCCGCGGGCGCCGGTCACCAGGACACGATGGGTCGTCATGGGCAGGTTCGCCTCCGCTGGGCCCGGCTCATCCGTTCAGGAGCCGCAGCCATTCCTTGTAGATGCACAGATCCATGATCACCGGCACGCCGGCCGCCGTCGCGACGGCCGCGGCGGCCTCGTTGACCACGCCTTCCTGCATCCAGACCGCTCCGTCGCCGCGGGCGACGGCCGCCGAAACGACGGGCTCCACGGTGTCGCTGCGGCGGAAGATGTCCACCACGTCGACGCGGCCGGGAACGTCCGGCAAGGCAGGATAGACGGGCACGCCCAGGATCTCGGTGTGGGCCGGGTTGACGCCGACCACTTCGACGCCCATTCCGAGGAGCCAGCGGGTGATGCCGTGGCTGGCGCGGTCCTCGCGCGGGCTCAGGCCGATCACGGCCACGCGTTGCATGGTCTTCAAGACCTGTTTGATGGCGGCGTCGTCCATGGCCTGCTCCTGGAAACTGGGCTCGTTCTTGCATCGGATCCGAATCCGGGCGCCCGCCGGTCCGGCTCCATCGGGCGGGAAACGTCGCTGATGGGGCGAACGCGGGGTTCTCCGGTGGACGCGGCGACGGTGGTCCGGAGCGGGAGGCGAATGCGGCAGGCAGAATCTGCCGCCGGGGACACCGGATCCGCGCCAATGTACCGATAAGGGGTGGCCTTGTCCAGATGTTACCCCGACCGAGATAGGTGTCGAACTTCAGACGCGAGTGAGGCGCAGACGTGATGAGATTGCTGGCCGTGATCACCGTGGGATGCGACGGACGCGGGGCCGATGCGGCCCGACAGACTCTCTCCGGGGAGACGCTTCTGGACAGGGCTCGCCGCCAGGTCCAGGAGGCCGGCCCTGATCGCGTGGTCGTGTCCCTGCCGGATCCGACCCTCGTCGCTGCGGCGCACGCCGCCGAACTGGAGCCCCTGGTGCGATCGGGCGGTCAGACCTCGGTGGAGGCTGCGCTGGAGAGCGCCCTGGACACGCTCGACGACACGTTCAGCCACGTCCTGGCCATCGATCCTCTCTTGCCGCTGCGCCGTCCCGGCCGACTGGCGCGCGCGCTGTCCCTGGCCGTGTGCGAAGGCGCCGACTGCGTCTTCAGCTGCCATCGCGAATCGTCGCTCCTGTGGCGGCGGTCGGAGATGGGCCTGGTGCCGTACTTCGATCCCGCCCGCCGCGTCGATCTCGGCGGCGGCGCCGACGACCTGCCGTGGCTGAAGGAGGACGGCGGGTTCTACCTGTTGCGCGTGACGACCTTCCGCGAGCAGGGAAGCCGGCACGCGGGGCGGATCGCGCCGCTGGAACTGGAACCGGCCGAGGCCGTGGTGGCCGACGGCTCGACCGGCCTGTCGGTCTGTCGGGCGCTTCTGGCCGAGCGCGCGCACGCCGGCGCGGCGGTCGGTTGACCGTCTCGCGATTCCCCGCTTTGCTCTTCCACTTCCGGGGGCCCATGATATAGTGGCTCGTTCCGAAAACGACCACTGACGATCCCCTATCCCCGGAGGGTCCCGATGGGTCCGCTGGCCATGCTCGTCCTCCTGGTGGCGGCGCTGTCGCTGTTCACCGCCACCATCATCCGTCGTCTCGACATCATGCGCGCAGCCCAGCCCGACAACCGGCTGGACAGCATCGCCCTGCGACTCAAGTCGCTCTTCATCGTGGGATTCGGCCAGCGCAAGCTGCTCTACGAGCGCGGCGCCGGTTGGATGCACGTCGGCATCTTCGCGGGTTTCCTGGTGGTCGCCTTCCGGACGTTGACCATGATCATCCGCGGATTCGCGGCGGACTGGCGCGTGCCCGGGCTCAACGAGGGTTATCTCGTCGTTCACAACCTCCTCGAGGTCGTGGTCATCGTCGCGGTCGTCTACGGCATCTTCCGCCGGCTGGTCTCGCGGCCCGACCGGCTCAAGTTCAGCGGCGAGGCGACGCTCATCCTGGCCTGGATCGGGCTGCTGATGATCACCGACCTTCTCGGCGACGCGGCCAAGTTCCAGCTCCCCGGCGACCATCCGGAGGCGGGCTGGGCGTGGGTCGCAACGGCCATTTCCCCGCTGTTCGCCGGCCTGTCGACCACGGCGCTGCACGTCGTCCACCACGTGAACTTCTGGCTCCACGTGACGCTGGTCCTGGCATTCCTGAACTACCTGCCCTACGGCAAGCATTTCCACGTGCTGACGGCTCTTCCGGCCGTGTTCACCGCGCGGCTGACGCCGTCGGGCAAGCTCGACAAGCTCGATCTGGAGGCGCTCATGGCCGCCGGCGCCGAGAGCTTCGGCGTGGGCAAGGTCGAGGACTTCAGCTGGCGGCGCATCCTTGACATGTACACGTGTACCGAGTGCGGCCGCTGCAACGTCGGCTGTCCGACGCACAACACCGACAAGCCGCTGCATCCGCGCGACCTGATCTGCGACGAGCGCGACCACGTCTACGGGATCTCCGACCAGCTCGCCGCCATGGGGCGCCTGAAGAGCAAGGGCAACGACGCCGAGGTCAAGGCGCTGTCGGGCTCGATCCAGCGACCGGTCCTGGCCGGCGGGGTCATCGACGACGACGTGCTCTGGGCCTGCACCACCTGCGGCTACTGCATGGCGCACTGCCCGGTGCAGATCGATCACATTCCCCACATCATCGACCAGCGTCGCTACCTGGCCATGACCGAGGCCAAGATGCCCGCCGCGCTCCAGAACGCCATGCGGGGCATGGAGACCAACAGCAACCCGTGGAACATCAGCTCGCAGGCGCGGGAGGACTGGTGCGAGGGGATCGACGTGCCCAGGCTGCGCGACAAGCCCGATGCCGAGTGGCTGCTCTTCGTGGGCTGCGCGGGCAGTTTCGACGCCCGCAACCAGACGGTGCAGAAGGCGCTCGTGCGGTGCCTGCACGCGGCCGGCGTGGACTTCGCGATCCTGGGCCTGGAGGAGGGCTGCTGCGGCGACGCCACGCGGCGCGCGGGCAACGAATATCTCTTCCAGATGCAGGCGCAGCAGAACATCCAGCAGATGCAGAAGTACGGGGTCAAGAAGATCGTGACGGCCTGCCCGCACGGCTACAACATGATCAGGAACGAGTATCCCGATTTCGGGCTCGAGGGCGTCGAGGTGGTGCATCACAGCCAGTTGCTGCGCGACCTCCTGGCCGAGGGACGGTTGCAGGTCACGGCCGCGACGGAGCACCGGATCACCTTCCACGACTCCTGCTATCTGGGTCGCCACAACGGGGAATACGATGCGCCCCGCGAGGTCCTGGCCGCGGTCCCCGGCCTGACGCAGGTCGAGATGCCGCGCTCGAGACGCGAGGGCTTCTGCTGCGGCGCCGGTGGCGCGCGGATGTTCATGGAAGAGGATCTCGGCACCCGCATCAACCACAACCGGATCGCCGAGGTCGCGGCCACCGGCGCCGGCGAGGTCTGCGCCAGTTGCCCGTTCTGCCTGACCATGCTCGAGGACGCGGTCAAGGAGACCGATCGGCAGGACGACCTCGTGGTGCGCGACATCGCCGAGGTGATCGCCGCCAACCTGGTCGCCGCGGCGCCGACGCCCGTGCCCGAGGCCGCCGAGAGCCCGGATTCCGACCTGGACGACTGACCCGCCGACCTTCCGAACAACGGCCGCCTCCACCCCGGAGGCGGCCGTCGCGTTGGTGCCTGCGTAAAATTATGATAGGTTACCTCTTGTAACCAGGCAGTGAAATACGAGCGAAAGAGGTTCCTGTGGGTGCTTCCGAGATCCATGTCGACGCCTTCGGCGTCATGGACTGCGCCATCCTGGCGCGGACCACCGGCCACGCCGTGCAGAGTCTGCGCGAGTTGTGTGACGCCCTGCTGGAAGTGGAACCTGCCAGCATCTACTACCACTTCTGGGGCGGTCTGCTCCGGCCCACCTTCGATGATCCCGAATACGTGAACGACTTCGCGGTCTGGGTCGGGCGCGAACTGCGGGACCGGGAGCTGGCCGAGCGGCTGGCCATGATCGATCCGGTGGCGCAGCCCACGATCGAGGCGTTGCGGGAGGAACTGGTCGAACTCTGCGAGGACCGTCTGGACGCGCTCGACCGACCTCTGTGGGTCGGGCGCGATCGCCAGTTCAACTTTCTGTCGGCGCGGATCGTGGTGATTCCCACCGGGCGCGAGATCCTCAACCCGATGGATCTGCCGGAGGTCCTGCCGCTGCTCAGCCGCAGCTCGATCTTCTACCACTTCATCGACGCCCGCCGGCGGCGCGAGGACGGCCTGGACGACCTGCGCGCCTGGATCGTGGGCCAGGACGACGGCGCGTTCGATCCGGTGGCCGACCGGCTCGCGGCGGTCGATCCGTTCCAGGGGTCGCTCGCCGAACTCAAGGAGCAGGTGATCGCCGCGGTCACGGCGGGCCTCGAGGAGGTGGAGGCATGAGCAGCCTGCTGGAACTCTACGCCGACGTGGTCGGACAGGACGTGATCGACCAGTTGCGAACGCTGGCCAGGCCGCTGGCCGGGCTCAAGGTCGTCCACGTCAACTCCACGCGGGTCGGCGGCGGCGTGGCCGAGATTCTCACCAAGCTGGTGCCGTTCATGCAGGAACTGGGGCTCGAGACATCGTGGGAGGTGATCACCGGCGACGAGCCGTTCTTCGCCTGCACCAAGCATTTCCACAACGCGTTGCAGGGTTTCGCCGTCATGCCCGACGCGACCCAGTTGCGGGCCTACGAGGAGACCAACGCGCGCAACGCCGAGATCCTGCGGCCGACGCTGCAGGACGCCGATCTCGTGGTGATCCACGATCCGCAGCCCGCGCCGCTGCTGGCGCTCGTGCCCGAGCGGCGCGGCGCCTGGATCTGGCGCTGCCATATCGACCTGAGCCATCCCTATCGGCCGGTGTGGAAGTACCTGCTGCCGCACGTGGCCGGTTACGACGCCAGTATCTTCTCGTTGCCCAGCTTCGCGCGGCGCCTGCCGCATCCGTGCTACCTGATTCCGCCGAGCATCGATCCGCTTTCGGAAAAGAACATCGACCTCGACGACGCCGAGATCCAGGCGGTCCGCCAGCAGTTCAACCTGGATCCCGATCGATTCGTCGTCACCCAGGTCAGTCGCTTCGACCGGTTCAAGGATCCGGTCGGCGTGGTCCGGGCCTTCGAGATGGTCAAGCAGTTCGTCCCCGGGTTGCAACTGGTGCTCGCCGGCGGTGAGGCGACCGACGACCCCGAGGGTGCGGCCGTGATGCGGGAGGTCCAGGAGGTGGCGGGCCAGGATCCGGACATCCGCATCCTGTTGCTGCCGGCCGATGCGCACCGCACGATCAACGCGCTGCAGCGCGCCAGCGACATCATCCTGCAGAAGTCCACGCGCGAGGGATTCGGCCTGACCGTGACCGAGGGTCTCTGGAAGGGCAAGCCGGTGATCGGCGGCAACGTGGGCGGTATTCGCCTGCAGGTCCACAACCACCAGACCGGATTCCTGGTCGACACGCCCGAGGGCGCCGCACTGCGCATGCGCTACCTGCTCTCGCACGCTGGTGTGCGCGAGCGGATGGGAATCCGCGCCCGGGCCTTCGTGCAGGAGAACTACCTCCTGACGCGGCACCTGATCGAGTACCTGGCGTTGTTCCACGGGATGCTCCGGGGTCGCGCCGAGCGGATCGAGCTGGTGTGATGAAACCGCAACCGCTCCTGTGGACCGAGTTGGCGGCGACCCCGCGGGCCGTGCTGATCCTGGATTACGACGGCACCCTGGCGCCGTTCCGACGCCGACGCCTGGAGGCCGTGCCGTATCCCGGCGTGCGCGAGGTGCTGACGCAGATCCGCGACCTCGCCGACACGCGCGTGGTCGTGATCACGGGCCGGCCGCCGCGGGAGGCTGCGTCGTTGTTGGCGTTGACGCCGACACCGGAGATCTGGGGAAGCCACGGCTGGGAGCGGCTGTCCGCCGGCGGCGGCGAACTCGAACGCGCTTCCCTGCCGCCGGAGGCGGTCCGGGTTCTGGACGCTGCCGAACGCGCGGCGTTCGAGGCGGGCTGGCCCGACGCCGCCCGCGAGCGGAAGTACGCGAGTCTGGCGCTGCACTGGCGCGACGCGGACGCCCCGTCCGCGGCAGCGGTCGCGGCGCGGAATATCCTGGCGCAGTTCGGCGGGGTCGGCGATCTGGAACTGCTCGCGTTCGCCGCGGGGCTGGAGCTGCGCTGTCGCCTGTGGGACAAGGGCCGTGCAGTGAGTCGGCGGGCGCGGCCGCTCGCCGCCAGCCAATCGGCCAGGGGCTCGAGCATCTCCACCCCACCCGCCAAAGGCAGAGCCGCCCCCGCGCTGAAGAGGCGTTCGC
>CAZJMO010000082.1:0-2826 GCA_964547085.1 uncultured Fibrobacteraceae bacterium
CGGGATGCAGGCTGACCACGTTGATCGCGCCGTCGGGTTCGGTATAGGGCTGGCTGATCGTACGGTGCAGAGACTCGCGGACCTTGGTCGTCAGGTGGTCGTTCCCGGGCCGCCCGCCGACGTGGTTGGCGACGGTCTCGAGGATGGTCACGATGTCGCGGACGGGAACCCGCTCGTGCAGCAGCGACCGCAGCACGTTGTGCAGCGGGTTGACCGGAACCTTGTCCGGGATCAGATCCTCGATCAGGGCCGGCGCGAATTCCCGCACCGATTCGAGCATGTCGCGCACGTCCTGGCGGCTGACCAGCTCGTCGGCGAAGGCGCGCACCAGTTCGGAGAGATGCGTCGCGAGCACGGCCGGCGCCTCGACGACGGTGTAGCCGCCCGCTTCCGCCTCCGGCCGTCGATCGCTCTCGATCCAGACCGCGGGCAGGTTGAAGGCCGGTTCGGTGGTCGCGATCCCGGACAGTTCCCCGGCATCCGCGCGCGTGCTCATGGCCAGGACCTTGCCGGGATGCAGTTCCGACTGCGCCACCGGGATGCCCTTGAGCTTGACCACGTACTCGCCCGCCTGCAGCTGCAGGTTGTCGCGCACGCGGATCGGATGGATGAAGATCCCCAGTTCGCTGCTGATCTGGCGCCGGATGTTGCCGATGCGCTGCAGGAGGTCGCCACCGCGGGATTCGTCCACGAGCCCGATCAGACCGTAGCCGATCTCCAGTTCGATGCGGTCCATCACGAAGAGATCCTCGCCGCGCGGGCCCTCGGGCGCGGCGGGAAGCTCGGCGGTCGTTTCCTGCGCACGCTCCGCCGCTTCGGTCTCCTCGTCCACCGCAGCCACGCGGCGACCGATCACGCGCCCGCCGACGTAGGTCAGGACGGCCAGCAGCAGGAACGGCACGGTCGGCATGCCGGGAATCAGGCCGAGCACGCCCAGGGCGACCGCCGCGATATCCAGCGCCTTGCCCTGGCGGAAGATCTGCATCGTGAGTGCCTGGCCCAGATTCATGTCGCTGCTGCTGCGCGTGACGACCAGACCGGCGGCCGTCGAGACCAGCAACGCCGGGACCTGGCTGACCAGCCCGTCGCCCACGGTCATGATGGTGAAGCGGCCGAGCGCCTCGCTCGCCGACATGTCCAGCTGGGCCATTCCGATGATGAAGCCGCCGGCGATGTTGATCAGGGTGATGATGATGCCGGCGATCGCGTCGCCGCGGACGAACTTGCTGGCGCCGTCCATGGCGCCGAAGAACTCGGCCTCGTGCGCGATGGTCTCGCGGCGTTTCCGCGCCTGTCGTTCGTTGATGACCCCGGCGTTGAGGTCGGCGTCGATCGCCATCTGCTTGCCGGGCATCGCGTCCAGGGTGAAGCGCGCGGAGACCTCGGCAATGCGCGTCGAACCCTTGGTGACGACCAGGAAGTTCACGATCACCAGGATCACGAACACGATCACGCCGATGATGTAGTTGCCGCCCACGACGAAGTCGCCGAAGCTCTGGACCACCTGGCCCGCGTTGCCCGTGCTGAGGATCAACCGCGTACTGGCCACGTTCAGCGCGAGTCTGTAGAGGGTGATGATCAGGAGCAGCGATGGGAACGTGCTGAACTGCAGCGGTTCCTTGAGATAGAGCGAGACGAGCATCACCACGATCGACAGGGCGATGCTGAAGGTCATCAGGACATCGAGCAGGAGCGGTGAAACAGGAACCACCATGAGCGCGAGAATGACCAGGACGGCCACGGCGCTCATGATGTTGCTGTTCGCCAGCATGAGGTCTCTGCTGAGGACCTTTTCCTGCTCCAAGTCGTTCTCCTAAAGTCGCTTATGCTTTTTTGAGCCGATAAACGTAGGCCAGGATCTCGGCCACGGTCTGGAAGAGGTTCTCCGGAACCATCTGTCCGACCTTGACCTGTGCATACAAGGCGCGTGCCACCGGCCGGTTTTCGATCACCGGCACCCGGTTCTTGCGCGCGATCTCCCGGATCTTCTTCGCCACGAGGTCGGCGCCCTTGGCCAGGACGATCGGCGCGGCCATCCCCGGCTCGTACTTCAGCGCGACCGCGAAATGGGTCGGGTTGGTGATCACGACATCGGCCTTCGGCACGTCCGCGAGCATGCGCTTGCGCGAGGCTTCCATCTGCAGGGCGCGGATCCGGGCCTTCACCTGCGGATCGCCGTCGAATTCCCTCATCTCCTCCTTGATCTCCTGGCGCGACATCTTCAACTCGTTCTCGTGCTGCTGCTTCTGGAACGACCAGTCGAGAATGCCGAGAATCGCGAGGAAGCCGAGGAGGACGCCCATGAGCTTGACGTAGCCGTCGCCGATGATGTCGAGCAGTCCCTGCAACGGCAACGCGGCCGAGGCGGTCAGGCCCGGCAGGACGCTGCGGATGACCGCCCACGCCAGCAGGCTGATGAGCCCGACCTTCAGCATGTTCTTGCCCAGGTCGAAGAAGGTCCGTTTCTGGAAGAAGCGCTTGGCGCCGCTGATGGGGTTCATCCGGCTCCACTGGAAGCCCATGGCCGACGGGGTCAGTTTCAGCCCCACCTGCATGAGATTGGCCCCCACGCCAGCGACCAGCACCAGTCCGGCCAGCGGCGCCAGGACCCAGAAGAACGCCTCGATGTTCCCCGTCAGCAGGAACCGCACGCCCAACATGTTGCCCGGCGCCAGGAAGTGCGCCTGCCCCAGCAGGTAGCGGGTGTTGTTGGCCAGGACCTCGAGCGCGCGGCCGGACATGGTCGCGAGCATCACCGCGCCGGCCAAGAGGACGAACAGGCTGTTGATCTCCTGGGAGCGTGCGACCTGGCCCTTTTCCCGTGCT
>CAZJMO010000082.1:2836-5008 GCA_964547085.1 uncultured Fibrobacteraceae bacterium
ATTTATATCATTTTCGGCCTTTAATAAATCGGATTTATCTTCAATATCTGTTTCCGTCTCTTTTATATTAGAAACCAATTTATTTAATTTCACCTGCGGTCTCTTCGGCCATGTCTCACCTCCTTCAGGCGACGTCCCGGTGGGACTCGGTCAGCGGATCAGGTCAGGGCCAGCAGCACCTGTTCGAGCAGGTCACCGGCGGCCAGCAGCGAGCGCTCCACGACACCGCGGAAATGGATCAGCGACGTGCCCAGTACGAACAGGCCCACGCCGATCTTCACCGGGAAGCCCACCACCAGCACGTGGATCTGCGGCGCGGTCTTGACGATCACGCCCATCGTGGCCGACACCAGCAGCAGCACCAGCACCACCGGCGCGGAGGCCCGCAGGCCGATCGCGAACATTTCGCTGTACGCCTTGATGACGACCCCGCCGGCGGTCGCGAAATTCACCGTCGAGAACGGCGGCACCACGTCGAACGACGTCACCAACGCCTGGATCAGGCCGTGGTGCGCGTCCAGGGCGAAGAACAGCATCACCGTCAGCAGGTAGTAGAACTGCGCGATGATCGAGATCTGGGAATCCGTCTGCGGGTCGTAGGCGTTGACGATGGCGAAGCCGATCTGCATGCCGGCGATGGTGCCGGCGAACCGGACGGCGGCCAGGACCAGGTTGATCGCGAAGGCCAGCAGCGCGCCGATGACCAGCGAGTTGATCGCCTCGAGAGCGAGGACCGGCCAGCTCAGCGCGGTCGGCATGGTGGTCATCTGCGACAACGCCGCCGGCGCCAGCGCCCAGGCCAGCGGCAACGCGAACGCCAGACGCCACCAGACCGGCACCGAGCGGTTGTCCATCAGCGGCGTCAGCGCCACCAGGATGGACAGTCGCAACGCCATCACGGCCGCGACCAGGACCAGGTTCGTGTCGATGCCGAGCGCCACGGTCCCTACATCCCCGCGATGCGCTCGAACATGTTGCGCGTGAAGCCGGTGAGCTGGTTGATGGCCCACGGCAGACTGACGACCATGACCAGGAAGACGACCACGATCTTGGGGACGAACGTCATCGTCATCTCGTTCACCTGGGTCGCCGCCTGGATGATGCTGATCACCAGACCGACGACCATGCCGGCCAGCAGCATGGGGCCGGCCACCAGCAGCGTCGTCTGCAGGGCCATCTGTCCGATCTCGATCACGGATTCGGGGGTCATGGGCGTTCCTTTCGAACCGCTACTGGAAGGCGGAGACCAGCGACCGGACGACCAGCCACCAGCCGTCGACCAGCACGAACAGCAGGATCTTGAAGGGCAGACTGATCAGGACCGGCGGCAGCATCATCATGCCCATGGACATGAGCACCGACGCGACCACCATGTCGATGATCAGGAACGGGATGAAGAGCACGAATCCCATCTGGAACGCGGTCTTCAGCTCGCTGATCACGAAGCTGGGCACGACCACGAGCATCGAAAGCTGCTCCGGCAACTCCGGGGCCTCCTGCCCCGTCAGCTCCAGGAAGAGGACGATGTCCTTCTCGCGGGTCTGGCTCAGCATGAATTCCTTGAGCGGCGTCTCGGCGACCTTCAGCGCCGCCTGTTCGCTGATCTCGCCGGCCAGGAGCGGCTGCAGCGCGTGCTCGTTGATGTCGGTCAGGACCGGCGCCATGATCACCATGGTCAGGAAGAACGACAGGCCGATGATGACCTGGTTGCCGGGCGACTGGGTGGTACCCATGGCCTGGCGCAGGAACCCCAGCACGATCATGATCCGCGTGAAGCTGGTCATGGTGACCAGCAGCGCGGGCGCGACCGAGATGAGGGTCATCAACAGGACGATCCGCAGCGCGGCGTCCAGCCCCTGCGGTCCCTGGGCCGAAGCGACCGAGAGCGTCAACGCGGTATTGACGCCGGTCGTGTCGGCGGGCGCTGTCTGGGCCGCGGCGGCTGCGGCGACCAGCAGGCCGACCACCGTCAGCGCGGCGGTCGTCCAGCGGTTCGGCAGATGATGATCTCGACGGGTCATGAATCCTCCCGGCGCCTGGCGCCCGGTCTGCTTGTTCCCGCCCCATCTCGCAACGGTCGTGCCACGAACGCTTTGGCCTCCGGACCGCCGCGCACACAAAGGCCGCCCGTGCACGAAGGCGCGGGCGGCCGGGATTCTTCCAACCGATGAT
>CAZJMO010000082.1:5018-10854 GCA_964547085.1 uncultured Fibrobacteraceae bacterium
GGCTGCGGCCAGTGCGCGCAGCTTCTTGCCGATCTGCAGCGGCGCGGCGCCGGTCTGCGGCCGCGTGGCCTGCCAGGCGCCGAGGTCCTCGGTCTTCAGGACGACCATGGCCCCCTCGTGCCGGTAGATCGTGTGGACGTCGTCCCCCACGCGCAGTTGCTGCAGCTCCCGACGCGGCCCGAGGCGTTGCACGCCCAGCACCCGGACGGATGCGTCGCCGGTGCCGGTCTGCAGCCGTTTCAGGAGCTTCAGGACCACGATCAGCAGCCCCAGGACCGCCGCCAGCGCGATCCCCGCCTGCCACAATCCCGCTCCTGCGGTCGCGGTTTCCATCACGGCACCCGCTTGAGGCGCTCGACGCGGTTGAGCAGCTTCGTCACCCGCACCGCGAAGTGGTCATCGACGACCACGACCTCGCCCGTCGCCAGCAACGCGCCGTTGACCATGATGTCGACCGGCTCGCTGGTCAGTTTCGACAGCTCGATCACCGAGCCCGTCGACAGGTTGAGGACGTCGCGGAACTTCAGGCGCGTGCGTCCCAGCTCGACCGTCAACTTCATGTCGACGTCCATCAGCAGATCCAGATTGGCGCTCTCGCCCAGATCCACGCCCAAGTCCTCCGGAGTCAACTTGCCGACACCGTCATCCGCCGTTGCGGTGGCCGTGCGAGCGCCAGCGTCCGCAGTGCTCTGCTGCTGATCGATACGATCCTCGCCGGACATGCTCACTCCTTCTCGAGTTTCCGGACCAGTTTCACGGCCCGGTTCTGGTTGATGCGGCCGGCCTCGGCAAGGAACACTTCGCGTCCCTCTATGAGCACGGTCAGGGGGCTGTCCACCGTCTGCGGCAGATGCAGAAGATCGCCTTCACGCAACGCCAGGACCCGGTCCAGCGACATGTCGACCTCGCCCATGCGAACGACGAGTTCGCTGTCGGTCGCCTGGATCATGTCCAGGATCTGGCGCCGGTCCTGGGCCATCTCGTTGCTGGACCGCAACTCGATGTGTTCCTCCGGATCGAAGATATCGCGGACCGGGCCGAAACTCGACAGCGGCATCGCCAGTTCCAGCACGCCCTCGACGGCCTCCAGCCGGATGCGGAAGCGCAGCCCGGCCATCGTCTCGCCGACGGGGATGCCGGAGACGTAGTCGGGGTTGTTCTCGAGCGTGACGATCTCGGGGTTCAGTTCGACGAGCTTGCTGCTCGCGTTGCGCACCAGTTCGACGATCCGTCCGATGAAATGGCTGAAGATGCCCCGTTCGATCTCGGTGCTCGCGCGGACGCGCCTCTCGCTGTCGGCGCGGCCGCCCATGAGCTTCTTGAGGATCACGAAGCAGAGTCCGATGTCGAGATGGAGAACCGACTGGCCGGTCAACGGGCGCAACGTGAGGCCCGCCAGACAGGTCGGACGCGGCAGGGCTTCGCGGAATTCGCCGAACGACTTCAGTTGCACGCCCTGGAATTCCACACTCACGTTGGACCGCAGCAGACTGGTGAAGCTCACCGTGGCGATGCGTGAGAACTGTTCGGCGATGTTCTCGAGGTTCTGCTCGAAGCGGCGCGAGATGCTGTGGGGCCGGTTGAAATCATACGCGCGGACGCCGCCCGGATCCTCGGATTCCGGATCGGCGTTCATCACGGCATCGAGGTCGAGATCCAGATCCGCCCCGCCGCCCAGCGCAGCGTCCAGATCCAGTTCGCCCAGGATGTCGTCACTGCCCAGTTCGACGTTTTCCTTGATCTCGGTCGTCACCTTCGCCCGCCCTGCTGATTGCTGTCGACTGCGGTTACTGGATCACCAGATCGGAGAAATAGATGTGCCGGAGAATCTCGCCGGGCAGTTTCCCGTCGAGACGTCGCATCAACTCGTCGCGCAGCCCCTTCATGCCCTCAGGGCGGTTCAGGTCCGCGGCCGAGCGGTCCGACAGCGCCACGATCACCGTGTCGCGCAGGATCGGCAGCCGTTGCGCGGCGAAATCGGACGCGACCTGGTCGGCCAGCTCCAGGTCCACGGCAATGCGCAGGTACCGCGCCTTGCCGTTGTCCTCCTGAAGCGTCACGATGATCTCGCCGAGGCTCAGCAGCACGCCCATGTCGTCGACCGTCTCGATCTTCGGCGTTGCCGCTCCGCTGTTGTCGGCCTTGGCCGCACCCAGGCGCGGCATGATCACGACGGTCGTCAGACCCACCGCGATCAGAAGCTGGAGCGCCACGATCCCACCCAGCAGGATCACCTTGTTCTCCAGGAATCCCGGCTTCTTCTTGGGCGCCGCTTCCTGCTGTTCGTTCTTCTCTTCGGCCATGCCTGCTCCTTCGGGGCTCTTACTGCAGGGACCGCAATCGGTCCGTCACCGGAGTCGGTCGCGGCACCGTGATCGGGGCCGCATCCAGGGCTCTGCTGAGCGGTTTCCCGCCGGTGGCCGGTCGGTTCCGGTCCACCTTCAGATAGATCTCCACCCGCCGGTTCTTCGCCCGTCCGTCGGCGGTGGCGTTGTCGGCCAGAGGTCGGTGTTCACCGTATCCCGTGGCCGCCATCCGCGTCGGGGGCAAGCCAGCCCCTTGAAAGTATCGTGCCACCGCGCCGGCGCGCGCGGCCGACAGTTCCCAGTTGCTCGGGTAGAGGGTGCTGTGGATCGGCGTCGCGTCGGAGTGACCCTCCACGCGGATCTCGCCCGAACACTTCTTGAGGAAGCCGGCGAGCGTGTCGAGGACCTCGTTGCTCCCGGCCTGGATCTCGGTCCGGCCGGCACGGAACAGGACGGGCGCCTCGAGCCGGAAGACCATCCCGTCCGGGGTGAACTCCATTTCCAGGTCCGACTCCATGCCCTTGTCCAGCAGCGCCATCTCGAGTTCGCGGACCTCGTAGAGGAAGTCGCTGCTCTCCTGCATCTCGTACCGGGGCATCAGGGGATCGTTGAAGCTGATCACCGACTCGGGCTGGACCATCACGCCGAACGCCGCGCGCAACGACATCGCCGCGTCCTTGAACTTCGCCTCCTGCATCGACGAGAAGCTCACGATGAGCACGAAGAACGTCAACAGCAGCGACATCATGTCCCCGTAGGTCATGACCCAGCCGTCGAGGCCTTGCTTGATGATGACGGGACGCTTGTTCTTGGCCATGCCGGCTCCCGGATCGCAGCGGCCGGGGTTTCCCGCCTAGGCCGCCTTCTGCTTGCTATCTTCGACCTGTGCGCGCTGGGCGGGCGACAGGAAACTCTTCAGCTTCTCCTCGACGATGCGCGGAGAATCGCCGCTCTGGATCGCCATGATCCCGTCGATGATCATCTCCTTGACGAGAATCTCCTCGCCGGAGCGGATCTCCAGCTTTCCCGCGAGCGGCAGGAAGACGGCGTTGGCCATCAACGCGCCGTAGAACGTCGTGATCAGCGCGGTCGCCATGCCGGCGCCGATCATGCTGGGATCTTCGAGCGCAGCCAGCATGTTGATCAGTCCGATCAGCGTACCGACCATGCCGAACGCCGGCGCGAAGGTGCCGCCCGCCTCGAGGATGCTCTTGCCGCTCTTGTGCCGCGCCTCGATCTGACCGATGTCGGTCTCCAGGATCTTCTCGAGGAGCTGCGGGTCGGTGCCGTCGACGGCCAGGCGCAGGCCCTTGCGGAGGAACTCGTCGGGCTCCTCTTCGGATTCCTCCTCGAGCGCCAGCATGCCCTCGCGTCGGGCGCGCTCGGCGTAGCGGACCATCTTGGCGATGACCGCCCCGGGGTCCTGCGGGATGACCAGCAACGTCTTCTTGAGCACTGCGAGCATGCCCGTGACCTTGGCGAGCGGGAAACTGACCAGGAGCGCAGCCAGAGTTCCGCCCAGGACGATCGCCACGGACGGCGGGTCCCAGAACTGGCTGAGACTGCCGCCGAGCATGATGCCCCAGACGACCAGCCCGAAGGCTGCCACGATCCCGATGAGTGTCGCGATATCCACGTAAGGTGCCTCTCGTCAGCCCTGCGCGCTTCTCTTCCTTCAACCTTCGAAGACAGATCCCGTGCCGCCCGTTGGAACCGGGTAGATGCGGGCGCGGCTCCGATAGCTCACCGCGCGCTTGATCACGTCGTCGAGTCCTTCCAGCACCATGAGCTTCCGACCGGTGGTCAAGCTGATCAGCGTGTCCGGCGTCGATTCGACGAACTCGATGAGGTCGGCGTTGACCACCAGTTCCCTGCCATTAAGTTTCGTGACCTTGATCATAAACTTTAGCTCCGGGTTGTCATCGGGCGGGCCGCGCGGACCCGCCCGACTGGCTGAATGCCTCTACCGCACCAGGTTGACCAGCTCCTGCATGAGCGTATCGGCCGTGGTCACGACCCTGCTGTTGGCCTGGAACGCGCGCTGCGCGACGACCATGCGGGTGAACTCCGTCGCCAGATCAACGTTGCTCGTCTCGAGTGCGCCCGGGCTCAGCGAGACGCCGCTCTCGCCGCCGGCGAAGACCATCATCGGGTCGCCGGAGTTGCCCGACAGGCTGTACGTATTGTTCGCCTCGCGGACCATGCCGGACTCGTTGTTGAACTGCGCCAGCGCGATCTGACCGATGTCGCGCATGGTGTCGTTGCTGAACCGCCCCACGATCAGGCCGCTCTGGTCGATCTCGAAGTCCACCAGCGACCCCGAGTTGTAGCCGTCGGCCATGCTCTTGAGCGAGCCGGAGCCCTCGAACTGCGTCAGACCGTTGAGGCCGCCGATGTCGCCGTAATCGACGACCAGCGTCACCAGTTGCGCGCCTTCCTCGCTCGCGTCCTGCGGACGGAACGTCAGGCCCGAAGCATCGTTGTCGTACGAGAAGTTCGAGATGGCGCCGCTGTCGTCGAATCGCATCCGACCGCTGCCGCCCTCGGTGATGGTCTCGCCGCCCTCCATCTCGGACTCCCAGATCCACTCGTTCTCGCCGGGGACCTTCTGGAAGCTGAACGTGATGGTGTGCTGGCCGCCGAGCGAGTCGTAGACCGACGTCGACACCGAGAAGTCCTGCTGGTCGCGCGCCTGTTGCGTGGTGTTGAAACTGAGCGCGCTGAGCGAGTTGTCAGAGTTGACTTCCTCGATGGTGATCTGCCCGATCGCGCTGGCCACGCCGACCTCGCCCTGGACCACGATCTGGCCCTCGTCGTTGATTTCCACGGGGCTGGAGTTGATCGAGAAGGTCTGCTGGATCTCGTCGAGCAGGTCACCGACGGTGGTCGTTGCGTCGACCGTCATCACCCGGTCGATCACCTGCGAGCCGCCGCGATCCCCACCCAGCACCAGGCTCGTCGTGCCGCTCGTAAGGTCGAGGCCCAGCTTGGAACCGGTGCTCGTGAAGATGTCGGCCAGCGCGTCCGTTTCCGAAGCGAAGCCGCGAAGCTGACCGTCGTTCTCGGAAACGTCCGCGGTCGTGACGGTGGACCCCGTCGGGATGTCCGAATCGAACAGGAAGCTCTGGTTGAAGTTGGTCCGCCCGTTCACCGACAGCGACAGGTTCTCGACCGTATCGCCGGTGGTGTTGGAGACCTCGATGGCGCCCAGCTTGTTGACGTCCGCGGTCATGCCGAAGGTCAACGCCGGGTCATGGGTGTTCATCCAGTCGAGCAGGTCCTGCAGCGTCGACGAACTCGTGATCTCGAACGTCGATGTGGCGATGGTGCCGCCGCTGTCGGTCCCGTTCAGCGAGATGACGTCGCCGGGGTACAGGCCGAGGCTGCCGTTGCGCTCGCCGCTGAGATCGACGAGGCGGTCGGAGGTGTCGGCGGTGACCAGGAGCGATCCGGTCTCCAGGATGCTGCCCTGGGCGTCCGAATCCGAATCCAGGTTGCCGCTCAACTCGATGCTGGTCGCATTTTCCAAT
>CAZJMO010000083.1:0-4170 GCA_964547085.1 uncultured Fibrobacteraceae bacterium
CCCACAGATCCGTGAATAGTTGGGGCTGACGCCGGGCAGCCCACCCCCTTATTGTTCCCAGGCCAAGAGGACGTCGCCCATGCCGCGCTGGACGAAGGTGTTGGTGCTGCCGCGGGCGCCCGAATCCAGGACGGGGACGCGGCTGTAGATGTCGGCCACGAAGGCGCGCGCAGCGGCCTCGGCGCGGCGGACGTCCCCGGCGCGGTCGGGATCCTGCAGGAGCGAGAGGTCGCCCAGTTCGCGATCGAGGGCGTAGGTCCAGGCGGCGAGATAGTTCCAGCGCGCGCCGCCGGACGTCTTGGGGTTGGGCGTGATGACCGACACGTCTTCGCGGACGAGGTCGTCCCAGTCATGGATCTGCTTAGGGTTGCCGGTGCGGACGAGGAAGACGACGGTCGAGGTGTACGGGGAGCTGTGATACGGCAACCGATTCTGCCAATCGGCGGGAATCAGGCCCGACCGCTCCGCGATGGCGTCGATGTCGTAGGCCAACGCCAGCGTGACGACGTCGGCCTCGAGTCCCTCGATCACCGCGCGCGCCTGCTTGGCAGCGCCGCCGTGAGACATCTCGATGTGGATCGTCTCGCCGGTCTGTTCGCGCCAGTAATCGATGAAGGCGGCGTTGTATTCGCGGTACAGCTCCCGGGTCGGATCGTAGGAGACGTTCAACAGGGTGCGGATCTTGCCCTGATCGCCACGACCGTTGCCGCCGCAACCGCCGGCCGTCAGCACCAGGATCAGCATGGTCATGGAGATCGCGAATCGTCGCAACATGGTTCACCTCTTCGAGTCGGAGACGGTGGCGTGCTGCATGTTCGGTGCCAAAACCGATGTCGCCGTAAAGCCTTGTCGGTGCAGAGGTTTTTCTTGTTGTCGATGTGTGAGCCGTTAGATATGATAGATCTGCCGTGAATAATGATGGTTTAACCGTTAAATATAATGGGCGTGGATGATGGCACCTGACGCAACCTGGCTGCAGTACGTATGGCGTGAGGCCTGCCGGCAGCACGAGATCGATATCCTGGTCAACGAGACCGCGATGATCCTGGCCGGCGACGGGCTGGACCTGCGCCTGTGGGTCGAGGATATCGACCTCGACGCCGGGGAACTGCGGACAGTCGGCGCCGGTCCCGGACGGCCGCTCGACCGCGCGCCGCGTCAGGTGGCGGACGCCCGGCGGTTGCGAAGCCTCAGGACGTGGTTGCACGCGGATGATCCGTGCTCGCTCGCGCGGGATCCCGCGGATGATTCCGGTCTCGCCGGAACGTTGCGTCCTCGTGATCTGGATCGTCCCGGGCTGGCGACCGCGCTCGTCGGACCGCGCGGCAGTTTCGGTGTGCTGGTGATCGGCTGGCCGTCGGGGACGTCGTCGGAGCCCAGGGCCCGCACGCTCGCGGCCCAGCTTCGGGAACCGCTGGCGCTGGCCCTGGACAACGATCGCCATCTTCGCGAGTTGCAGGCGCTGCGGCGGTCGGCCGAGGCCGATAAGCAGTCCCTGCTGACGCGCCTGGGACGCGAGCGGCTTCTCGACACCATCGTCGGGGCCGACGGCGGCCTGCGCGAGGTCCTGGCGCGCGCGGACAAGGTGGCGGCGTCGGACGCGCCGGTTCTCATCCTGGGCGAGACCGGCGCCGGCAAGGAGGTCATCGCGAGGGCGGTGCACCGGCGATCGCCGCGCGCGGACGGCCCCTTCATCCGCGTCAACTGCGGCGCCATTCCATCCGAACTCGTGGACTCCGAGCTGTTCGGACACGAAAAAGGAGCGTTCACCGGCGCGGTCGCCCGGCATCGTGGCTGGTTCGAACGCGCCGACGGCGGGACGCTGCTGCTCGACGAGGTCGGCGAGTTGCCGCCGGCCGCGCAGGTGCGGTTGCTCAGGGTGCTCCAGGACGGTGTCGTGCGGCGGGTGGGAGGCGAGACTTCGCGCCCTGTGAACGTGCGGATCGTCGCGTCCACGCACCGCGACCTGCCGGCCATGGCGCAGACCGGCGAGTTCAGGGCCGACCTCTGGTATCGGCTGGCGGTGTTCCCGCTCGTGCTGCCGCCTTTGCGCGAACGGATGGAGGATCTCCCCGAGCTGGTCGCGATGCTCACGGCGCGTGCGGCGCGTCGGTTCGGGTTGCGGCCGCAATCGGCGACGACCGAGGATCTGGTCCTCCTGGCCGATTACCACTGGCCGGGCAACGTGCGCGAGCTGGCCTCGGTGATCGACCGCGCGGCGATTCTCGGCGACGGGAGGCGCCTGGAGATCGCCACGGCGCTGGGTGTGGCGTCTGCGGGTCCGCAGCCGACAACGTCAACCGGGGTTGCCGATCCCGTGATTGCGTCAACCACCGGCGACTGCGGACAGGAGATCCTGCCCCTGGACACGGTCATGGCGCGTCACATCTGCACCGCCCTGGCGGCAACCCACGGTCGGATCGAGGGTCCGGGCGGCGCCGCGGTGCTCCTGAAGATCAATCCGCACACGTTGCGGGCGCGGATGCGCAAGCTTCGGATCGAATGGTCCCGTTTTCGTTGATCGGCGCCGCCGGTGGCGCTCGCGAGACCCTGATTGTTACGTGTGGGTGTATCCGCAGAGCTGATCCCGACCTCGGGGGTTCGCCATGTCTCGCCCACTGATCGAAAAGCTGATCCAGCGACAACTCCACCAGTACAACCGTTACAAGGCCATCCTCGAGCGGCAACCGCGATCGGTGGATCCGCCGCGCGGTCCGGTCGTGACGATCAGCCGCATGTCGGGCTGTTGCGCCCGCGACCTCGCCGCGGATCTGGCCGAGGTCTTCGACGTTCAGGTCTGGGGCCGCGAACTGGTCGACCTCATCGCCGGCGACGCCGGGTTGCGACGGGAAGTCGTCGCGCAACTCGATGACAACCTCGCCAGTGAGGTCGATCTGTGGGTGCGCGGCATGCTCGGCCGACGCCTCTTCATGAGGGACGATTACGCGTTGACGCTTGCGAAGACGATCAAGACGCTCGCCGAGACCGGCGGCGCCGTGCTCGTCGGCCGCGGCGCGGGGTTCATCCTGGGCGATCGCGCGGATCTGCGGATCCGGCTGGTGGCCGGTGATCTGCACCGGCTGAAGACGCTGCAGGACACGCGAGGCCTGACCCGAGACGAGGCGCGCGACCGCATGCATCGGACCGACGCCGCCCGCACCGCCTTCATCCGCTCGTACTTCCAGGCCGACGTCGACGATCCACGGCACTACGACCTGGTGTTCAACACCGAGCACATCGACGTGGATGCGCTCCTCGAGGTCTGCCGGACCCTGCTCGAGAGGCGTTGCCACAAGGCCCGCGCGGCGGGAGCCTGAGCGGCCACAGCGAGAACCACGCGTCACGCAGGACGGACGAGAACGTCCGGTCGGCGCGGCGCGACGGCTTCCGGAGACTTGGCCCGCGGGTGAATTCCGCTTATCGTGGAAGCAAGACACCGCCCAGAATATCCGGAGGCCGAACAATGTCCGACCGCGCCGTCGACGACGTGATCCAGAAGCAGCTCGCGCAGTACCACCTCTTCCGCGAACAGATGGCCGAGAATCGCGAACTCGCGGCACCCCGCCGTGCGCCGGTGATCACCGTCAGCCGCATGACCGGCTGCTGCGCCCGAGACATGAGCAAGCTCCTGGCGACCGAATTGGGCTTGCAGGTCTGGGCACCCGAGCTGATCGACCTGGTGGCCAAGGACGCGCGGCTGAGCCGGGAAGTGGCGTCCATCCTGGAGCCCGACTCGATCGAACGCATCGAGGCGGACATCCAGGCGATGGTTGCGCGTCAGCAGTGTCGGGACGATGAACCGACGCTGGCGCTGGTGCGCGTGATCAAGACCCTGGCGCTGACCGGCGGCGTGGTCATCCACGGGCGCGCAGGCGCATTCATCCTGGGCGAACAGGCCGACCTGCGGTTGCGACTGGTGGCGAGCGAGGCCAACCGCCTGGGAGAAGTCATGCGTCGACGCGGCCTCGACGCGCGCGAGGCCGGCGTCATCATGCGGGCCGGCGACAGCCGCCGCACGGCGTTCCTCCGCCTGCTGTTCCACGCCGACATCGACGATCCCCGCAAGTACGACCTGGTCCTGAACACCGAGCGGATCGATCCCGAGGGCGCCGTGGAGCTGTGCCTGCGGTTCCTGGCGCTGAGCAAGCCCGAGGAGGGCTAGGCGTCCGC
>CAZJMO010000083.1:4180-10835 GCA_964547085.1 uncultured Fibrobacteraceae bacterium
ACCGTCGAATGACCGTGACATCGATCGGGCGACGGCGTCACCGGCCTGGCCCTGACCAAGCTCGAGGAGAGCTAGGCGTCCGCGCCGTGTTCGGCCCGGCCGACGCCCTGGAGCATCAGCTGCAACTTGCGCAGAAGCTGTTCGGGCGAGATCGGTTTCTGCAGGAAATCCGAATGGACGTCCGCGAGGCCGCGCCGGATCAGGATGTCGCCCGCGTAACCCGACATGAACAACGTCGGCACGGTGAAGCCCGCGGCCTGGAGCTGGTCGCGCAGTTCGGGCCCGTTCATGCCGGGCATCACGACATCGGTGAGCAGGACATCCGCCGGCAGGGGGCTGCGGTCCAGGTCCTCGAGGCAATCGTGTCCCAGGGAGAACGCGCGGACCTTGTAGCCGTTCTTGCCGAGCAGGGCCGTGACCAGATCCCGGACCATGGCGTCGTCCTCCACCAGGATCACCGTTTCGCCGCGGCCCTGCGGAAGCCCCCGCTCGACCGGCTCGACCGGCGTTTCGACGCGTTCGCCTTCCCCGATGCAGCCCAAAAGGATCTCGACCTCGCACCCGCCCTCGGGTCGGTTCCGGATGCCGACCCAGCCGCCGTGTTGCTTGACGATGCCGTGGATCGTGGCCAGCCCCAGGCCCGTGCCCTTGCCGGCCTCCTTGGTGGTGAAGAAAGGCTCGAAGACGCGGTCCAGGATCTCCTCCGGTACGCCCGGGCCGGTGTCGCGGACGACCAGACCGGCGTAGCGGCCCGGTTCCAGATCCGGCACCCGCGCGGCCTCCGCGGAATCCACCGTGCGGGAGAAGGTCTCCAGTTCGATGCGGCCGCCGTCGGGCATGGAGTCCATCGCGTTGATCGCCAGGTTCATGATGATCTGTTCGATCTGGCTCGGATCCGCCTGAACACATTTGTTCTCATCGCCGGGGATGATGGCCAGGTCGATGTCCTCGCGGAGCGTGCGGCGCAGGATGGGCTCGAATCCGCTCAGGGCCTCGCCGAGATTCAGGCGCTGGATCTCGAGGATCTGCTGACGACTGAACGCGAGGAGTTGCCGCGCCAGGTTCCGCGCGCGTTCGCCGGCGCGCTGGATGGCCTTGAGGTCCGCGCGGCTGTCGTCGCCGAGGTCGACGTCGTTCATGAGCATCTCGCTGTAACCCAGAACCGGCGTCAGCAGGTTGTTGAAGTCGTGGGCGATACCGCCGGCGAGTCGTCCGATGGACTCCAGCTTCTGCGACTGCAGGAGCTGCCGTTCGAGGCGTCGCTGCTCGGTCACGTCGCGGAGGATGACCAGGGAATGCGGCCGTCCCTGGAAGCTCAGCCTGACCGCGCCGACCTCGGTCTCCAGCTCGCGTCCCTCGCGGTCGCGGGTGGTGCCGGACAGGCTCAGGGGCCGGTCCACCGGCGGTGTGCGGAGGGCGTGCGCAAGTTCGTGGTCGCGCTCGCGCAACAGGCGGGACACCGGCTGCCCGACCAGCTGCTGTGTGGACCAGCCGTATGTGCTGCCGGCCTGCGGATTGGCCGCGACGATCATGCCGTCTTGGTCGAGCAGAAGAAGCCCGTCGGCCATGGCGTCGAAGATCTGCCGGTAGCGGGATTCGCTCTCGCGCAACTCGGAGACCTGGTGGTCGATCGCGTCGCGCAGGCTCCCGAACGCGCGGGAGAGGACGCCGATCTCGCCGTTTTGGAAGCCGTGACCATCGTTCTGGAACATCTCGCTCGCCATGGCGCCGGCCGCGCGCGAGAGCTCCTGGAGCGGGTGGATCTCGCGGCGCAGGATCAGGGTCAGGCCGACGAGCACCAGGACGGTGGCCGCCACCCACACGGCCAGGAGTCGTCGGCGGATCGAGTCGGCGTCGGCCATGAGCACGTCCACGGGCACGCGATAGCAGACGATCCAGTTCCAGGGGCCGAACGCGCGGTAGACGACCCACTGTCGCCGACCTTGTTCGTCCTCGTACTCCAGCTCGGTGTTGTCGACGGGTTCGTCGAGCGGCGCCAGGACAGCCTGCAGGCGGTCGTGGTCACCGCGCGCGCGGCGTGGATGCAGGAGGATCACGCCGTTGCTGTCGAGGATGAACGGGAAGATCTCGGTGTACGGATCGCGTTGGTGGATCGCGGCCATGTCGCGCAGGACCGAGTCCTGGAAATCGGCGCGGTAGACGTCCTCCTGGCCGGTCAGTTCGAGACGGAGGGCCTGGTGCTCGAGCTGCCGCACCAACGTGTCGACGCGCTGGGCGTAGACCTCGAGGCTGCTGTTGTGGACCACATGACGCGCCGCCGAGGCCGTGAGCAGGAATACGGCCAGCGCCGCCACGGCGAAGGCGCCGCCGATGAGCGCGAGGAGACGCCAGATCAGGGAAGCGCGTTTCATGGGGCCCATGATTCCTCCAGGAAGTCGGCGCGTTCGATGAGTTCCATCGGGAATCGGAAGCCCAGTTGTTCCGCCAACGTCATGTTGAGCAGGACGCGGGACTCCTTGTTCACGGCGGGCGGGATCTCCGACGGGGCGGCGCCGGCGAGCACGTCGAGCGCGGCCTGTGCGGCCCAGCGACCCTGTTCGCAGGGATTTTTGATGAAGCTGACGAGGGTGCAGCGCATGACGCCGCCGGCGGTGGTGCCGGTCGGGATCCGGGTGTTCCGACGCGTGAACGCGACGGCGTCGACCGGATCCCAGCCCGCCGCGCCGGTGATGTTCTGCTTGAGCAGCAGGATGTCGACCTCGTCCTGGATCGCCACGAACGCATCCTTCCATGCCGCGTAATCGTCCACCAGCCGGACGGTCAGATCCACGCCGAAGTGATCGCGCAGGATGTCCGCATCGCGTCGGCCGGTCGTGGAGTCGAGCACCAGCAGGCCCACGCGATCGCCGGCGGCGAGCGGACGCAGCACCGCCAGGAGGTCGGGGACCTGTTCCTGCTCGACCATGCCGGTGACGTTCGCGGCCGGCAGGCCGTAGACGCCGGCGTCCCAGTTGACGCCGCAGTAGATCACCGGCAGTTCGCGGCCCAGCAGGTGGGGCACGACGAGGTCGCGAACCGCGTTGTCGTCGCTGACGATCACGACATCCGGCCGCCAGCTCTCGAGCACGTCGAGCGCACGGCGCGCGGCGTCACGGGACCAGAGAGGGTCGGGGTTGCGCTTGGTGTCCATGAACACCACCCGCGCGAGCAGATCGTCGCCGCCGACCATCAGGTCGGTGACCGAATCGGTCAGGCCGAGGACTTCCCTGATGCCGTCGCGGATGCCGTCGCTCCACGCGTACCCGCGGTGGTAGGAGTCGACGATCAGGATGCGTCGTGGGTTCTGGTCGGCGAAAACAGTCCCGCACAGACCCGCCAGAACGAGCAGCGCGACCGTGCATACGAGGTGACCGATCCCCACTCGTTTCATCGCTGTCTCCGCAGGACAAAGGGGCGGAAGCGTGCGTCGCAGCGCCATGTCGCCGCCCGCAGATGAAGGACGGGCGGCAACGGGAGTCTTGTTTTAGTGTATTGGCAGACAACCGACACCGAAAGAGATCATGATTACTTTCCCTGGAAAATTGATGCACGGACTGCCGCTGTTTCCGCTCCCGGACTTCTTCCTGTTTCCGGGCGCGGTGGTGCCGTTGCACGTCTTCGAGCCGCGCTACCGGCAGATGATCACCGACCTTCTCGACACCGCCGGCCGCCTGGTCCTGGCGGCCTACGAGCCGGGCGGGCCGCGCCGGGAAACCGGGCCCGCAGTGATGCCCGTCGGCGGCTTCGGCGAGATCGTCCATCACGAAACGCTCGCCGACGGCCGGTTCCTCATCTGGGTGCTCGGCCTGACCCGCGTCGGGCTGCAGGAGGTTCCCAGCGACCGCCTGTACCGCAAGACCGACATCAAGTTGTTCGCCGACCGCGAGCCGGATCACGACGCCGCACAGGCGCTGGCGCCGGAGCTTCGGGGCGCCCTGAACGACCGGGCGCCGGGCGGCCAGACGATCGATGGCGAGCTGCCGCTCGGTTTGCTCGCGGATATGCTGCTGAACGCCCTGCCGCTCGACGCCGAGCGCGCTGCGGCCGTCTACGCCGAGCGCTGTCCCGTGGTCCGCGCGAACCGGGCGCTGGTCTGGCACGCCGAGGATTGAGCGGGAACCAATCCACTGTCGGTCTTGTTCGTGGACGACACCTGCGGCTTCGCCCCCCGCCGCGACGATGAGGATGTCACGATGAAACACCCCACCACCTGGCTCGCGGTCTCGTTGGCCGCGCTGATCGCAAGTTCCGGAGGTTCGGCGGCCATGGCGAACAATCAAGAGACGACCCCGGCGGTCGCGGTCCTCGGCGGCGGCTGCTTCTGGTGCATAGAGGCGGTGTTCGAGGAGGTCTCGGGCGTGCTTGACGCCGAGTCGGGTTACGCCGGCGGCCATGTCGTCGACCCCGACTATCGTTCGGTGTGCGGCGGGGAAACCGGCCACGCCGAGGTCGTGCGCGTCACGTACGATCCGGCGCGGGTCAGCTTCGAGGAGCTCCTGCTGATCTTCTTCGGCGTCCACGATCCGACGACCCTCGACCGCCAGGGCGCCGACATCGGCTCGCAATACCGCTCGATCATCCTCTATCGGGACGACGCGCAGAAGCGGGCGGCCGAGGCGTTGATCGCGGAGCTCGACGCGAAACGGGTCTTCGAGGGCCCGATCGTCACCCGGGTGGAGCCGCTCGACGCATACTACAGGGCCGAGGACGGCCACCAGGACTTCTTCCGGCGCAATCCGGCGCAGGGATACTGCCAGGTCGTCATCGCGCCGAAGCTGACCAAGTTCCGACAGGAGTTCATGGAGAACCTCCGCAGTCGTTGACCGTCCGGCCGGACACGAAAAAGGCCCCCTGCCGAGGCAGAGGGCCTTGTCATGTGCGCTTTGAGGCTACCAGCCGCCGCGGCTGCCGCCACCACCGTAGCCGCCGCCACCGCCGCCGCCGCCGTAGCCGCCGCCACCGCCGCCGCCACCGTAGCCGCCACGACCGCCACCGCCACCGCCACCGCCACCGGAGCGGGGCTTGGGCTGCGACTCGTTCACGCGAAGGGGACGCCCGCTGAAGTCCTGGCCGTTGAGGCCCTCGATGGCCTTTCCGGCTTCCTCGGCGTTCGGCATCTGAACAAAACCGAAGCCGCGACTGCGGCCGGTCTCGCGGTCCTGGATAACCCGTGCACCGTCAACCTCGCCGTAGGACTGGAACATTTCGCGAAGATCGTCGTCGTTGCACGACCAGGGCAAATTCCCCACGTAGATATCCATGTCGCTTCCTTCCTGCGTCATGGGCCATTCAATAATCCGAAACTCACCACCTAGACACAGGTTGAAGCTCGGGCGACCCGGATCTGGAGTCGCAGTAGCAAATGTAACACGATTTGTCGTCTGTCAAAGGGAAATCGTGCCCTGCCGAAAAATCTCGGATTACCCTTGAGAGGCGTCTAATCAGGGATGAGAGCGGTTGACGACCTCGCCGGACGAGGCGTCGTTGCAACCCTCGACCGCGGCCTGAAAAGTGTGTGCGGGGTTGCGTGACGAGGCGGCTGAACTTGTCTTGGTAGTAGGCGAGGACGGCAGCCGGGTCATCCGGACCGTCCGTCCCCGGCGAGGAGATGCGCATGCGGAGGGCCGACGATATGCTGCGACGGCGAGTCGGCCGTGGCCGGCGAACGGTGTTGCCGGCGATGTTGCTGATGGTGTTGGCGACGACGTGGGCCGGCGTCGCGCCGGCGCAGGACGAGGAGCTGTCCGCCACGGTCGAGACCCTGGACCTCCAGGTCTTCGACGAGTACGGAGTTCTGGCGACCGGCGGCGCGGTCCTGTTCTGCCCCGAGGCCGGCGAGTGCCGCGAGTATCCCGTGTCGGCCGCGGGTCTGGTCCGCCTCGAACCCGGCGAACTCGTTGCCCAGACCGTCTACACGGTGATCGTCTACCGCGACGACGGCGTCGTGCAGTCGATGACCTCCACCTACCTTCACGACCCCGCCGTCCTCGAGCGCGGACCCGACGCGCTGCCGCCGCAACTGCGCGGCCACGTGAGCGGCGGTCTGGACGTGGATCTCGGCGGCGTCGGCCCGTTTGACATATCGAGCCCCGGGACCGGATTGCTGCTGGGCGTCAGCGTACCGCTGCTGCTGGGCGACAACTTCGGCGCCGACGCCGATGCGCTGGCCGGCGTGATGTCGGTGTCGCCGGGCGTGGGGCTGGTCGGAAGCGTCCGCTTCGGCCTGCCGACGGGGCCCCGACGGCGGCGAGGCGGCGTCGGTTTCCACGAGCTGACGGTGTGCTACGCGCAGAACCGCTACGCCACGCGCCAGCTGCGCGCGCCGGACGAGGAGTCCGACCTCACCTTCCACCGCATCAGTCTGGCCTACGGCCGCGGGCGTCTCTCGCGGCGGTCGCTGCTGAGCATGTCGGCGGCGGTGGCCTACGGCGGGATCTACGACGGAGGCCGGATCCTCGAGTACGAGGGGCGCTCGTACGGCATGCTCGGGTTCGGTCTGCAGGGCCGCATGGTGCAGAGTCTCGTGGGCGACGCCGACCGCTCGATCGGGTTGATGGGACAGGCCGAACTGATGTACTACGCAGCCGACGGACACGAACGCGACCACTGGCACGGCCTGGCGCCGTCGGTGGCGCTGGGTGTCGCGGTGCGGTAG
>CAZJMO010000084.1:0-10527 GCA_964547085.1 uncultured Fibrobacteraceae bacterium
TGGCGCCCTCGCGCCCCAGGCGCAGCGCCGCGGTCGCCACCGGTCCCAGGAAGAAAACCGACAGGCCGGGTACGTTCGGCGCCGCGGCGACGACCAGACCGACGGCGATCAGATCGACCACCAGTTGCAGCCCGTCGATCCGTCCCCGCGTCAACCGGCCGCGCAGCGGCAACACCTCCAGGCCGAGCCCGCACCACAGCAGCGCCAGCCCCGCCGTGAACACTTCCGGCTGGACGCCGGCGCCGTCGCGCAGGACCGCCAGCAGCGAGCCTCCGGTCAGGAAGATCGCCGTCAGCGTGCGCAACACGACGCCGCTGTCGCCGGGCCGTCGTTCGAGGATTCTCGTCACGCCTAGCCCCCGACCACGTTCGCCATCTTGAACATCGGCAGGTACATGGCCACGACCATGCCGCCGACCATGCCGCCCATCACGACGATCATGATCGGCTCGATGGCTGCGGTCAGCGCTTCGACTGCCGCGTCCACCTCGTCGTCGTAGAAATCAGCCACCTTGGAGAGCATCTCGTCGAGGGCGCCGGTCTGCTCGCCGATCCCGATCATACTCACCACCATGGGCGGGAACACGCCGCTGGCCCGCAAGGGCTCGGAGATCGTGTCGCCTTGGCTGATGGATTTCGCCGTGGCGTCGATGGCGTTCTCGAGCACCTTGTTGCCCGCGGTCCGCGCCGTGATCTCGAGGCCGCCCAGGATGGGGACGCCGGAACCGATGAGCGTGCCCAGGGTCCGCGTGAACCGCGACACCGCCCCCTTGCGCACCACGTCGCCGATGATCGGCACCTTCAAGAGGAGCTTGTCGGTGAGCAGTTCGCCGCGAGCGGTCGCGCGGAAGCGCTTGAATCCGAAGACGAACGCGATGATCCCGCCGCCCAGCATGTACCAGTAGCCGCGCAGGAAATCCGAGAGGCCCATGACGATGCGCGTGGGCGCCGGCAGCGTGCCGCCGAAGTCCGAGAACATCTTGGCGAAGACCGGAATCACGGCCAGGAGCATGAAGATGCACGCCCCGGTGGCCACGGTCAGCACGATGGCCGGGTACGTGAGCGCACCCTTCACCTTGCGTTGCAGCGCGTCGTTCTTCTCGAGGAAGACCGCCAGGCGCTGCAGGATCACGTCCAGGATGCCGCCGGACTCGCCGGCGGCGACCATGTTGACGTAGAGGTCGCCGAAGATGTGCGTGTGCTTGGCCAGCGAGTCGGACATGGTCTGCCCGCCCTCGACGTCCATCATCACCTGCTGGATCGCCTGCTTGAAGTGCGGCTTGGGCTGTTGCCTGGCCAGCACGTCGAGGCATTGCACGAGCGGCAGGCCGGCGTTCACCATGGTCGCGAACTGCCGCGTGAAGACGCAGAGATCGCGAACGCCGACGCCCTTCTTGCCGCCGAGTCCCAACTTGATGTCCTTGGGCTTCTTGCGCACCGACTGGATGAGAATGCGCCGTTTGCGCAGGTAATCGGCGACGTCGCGCCGATCCTCCGCCTTGTATTCGCCATCGACGATCTCGCCTTTGGCGGTCTTGCCCTTCCAGACGTATGTGGTCAGTGCAGCCACGATTCCTCCTCGTGACGCAGGCTACCTGCCCGCGCCGACCGGCTCGCCCAGCATCTGCAACAGTTCCTGCTGGTCGGAACTGCGACCCAGGGCCGTATCCAGGGTGATCCAGCGGTTTTCCACCGCCTGGTAGAGCGACTGGTTCATGGTCTGCATGCCGTGCTTCTGTCCGGCCTGCATGTGTCCGTAGATCTGGTGCGTCTTGTTGTCGCGGATCATGGCCTTGATCGCCGGCGTGCAGACCATGATCTCGAGGCACAGCACCCGACCGTTGCCCTTGGAACGCGGGATCAGTTGCTGCGTGATGACGCCCGCGAGCGAGAAGCTCAGTTGCGAGCGCACCTGGTTCTGCTGCTCCGGCGGGAAGACGTCGATGATGCGGTTGATCGACTCGAACGTGCTGTTGGTATGCAGGGTCGCCATCGCCAGATGGCCGGTCTCGGAGATCGTCAGCGCCGCGGCGATGGTCTCGCGGTCGCGCATCTCGCCGATCAGGATGACGTCGGGATCCTGCCGCAGAACGTACTTCAACGCCTGGCCGAAACTCTTGGTGTCGTTGTTCACCTCGCGCTGGTTGACGATGCACTTCTTGTGCTGGTGCACGTATTCGATCGGGTCCTCGATCGTGATGATGTGCCCGTGGCGCGTCTGGTTGATGGTGTCGACCATCGTGGCAAGCGTGGTGCTCTTGCCGCTGCCGGTGGGACCGGTCACCAGGACCAGGCCCTGGTTGCGGTTGATCAGCTCGCGGCAGATGTTCGGCAATCCCAGTTCGTCGAAGCTGTGGATGGTGTAGGGAATCTGCCGGATCGCCATACTGGTGACGCCGCGCTGCATGAAGACATTGGCGCGGAAACGGCTGATGCCCTGCACGCCGAACGAGAAGTCCAGCTCCTTGTCGTTCTCGAACCGCTTCTTCTGCTCCTCGTTGAGGATGCTGTAGGCCAGCCGGCGCGTGTCCTCACCGTTGAGCACGTCGAACGAGCTGCCCTGGATCAGGCCGTCCACCCGGCACTGCGGCGACAATCCCGCCGTCAGATGCAGATCGCTGGCGCCGCGCTCCACCATGTCTTCGAGTAATTCACGCATTCCGACCAAGTTGTTGCCTCCTAGTCCTGCACGGTGGTCTCGCGCAGAACCTCCTCGATGGTTGTGATACCCTTCTGGATCTTGACAAGTCCGTCGTCGCGCAGAGTCAGCATGCCGTCGGCGATCGCCTGCTTGCGGATCTCGCTCGTACTGGCGCGGTCGAGGATCAGTTCGCGCATCGTCGGCGTGATCGGCATGACCTCGTACAGCCCCTGCCGACCCTTGTAGCCCGAGCCGCCGCACTTCTCGCAGCCCTTGCCGCGCATGGGCACGGCGTCCGCCGGCAGACCGATGTCGGTCAGCGCCTCGGGCGAGACGTCGTCCGCGGTCTTGCAGTTGGTGCAGATGCGGCGCACCAGGCGCTGGGCCATGATCACGTTCGTCGACGACGCCACCAGAAACGGCTCGATCCCCATGTCGATCATGCGGTTGATCGTCGCGGGCGCGTCGTTGGTATGCAGGGTCGAGAGCACGAGATGGCCGGTGAGCGCCGCCTTGACCGCGATCGAGCCGGTTTCCAGATCGCGGATCTCGCCGACCATGATGATGTTCGGATCCTGGCGCAGGAAGGACTTCAGCGCGGCGGCGAACGTCAGCCCGACCTCGTCGCGCACCTGCACCTGGTTGATGCCGTCGAGGTTGTACTCGACGGGATCCTCGGCGGTCATGATGTTCACTTCGGGTTTGTTGACCCGCGACAGCGCGGAATAGAGCGTGGTCGTCTTGCCGGAGCCTGTCGGGCCGGTCACCAGCACCATGCCGTACGGCTTGGCGATGTTGTCGTAAACGTCCTTGAGCGCCTTCTTCTCCATGCCGTAATTGCCCAGATCGAGGGTCAGGTTGCCCTTGTCCAGGATACGCATCACGACCTTCTCGCCGAAGATGCACGGCAGGGTCGAGACACGCAGATCGATCTTCTTGTCGCCCACCTTGAGCTTGATGCGGCCGTCCTGCGGCACCCGCCGCTCGGCGATATCCAGCTCGGACATGATCTTCAGGCGGCTGGTGATCGCAGCCTTCAGTTTGATCGGCGGCTCCATCACCTCCTGGAGCACACCATCGATGCGGTACCGCACGCGCATGTGCTTCTCGTACGGCTCGATGTGGATGTCGCTGGCGCCCAGCTTCACGGCCTCGGCCAGGACCGTGTTGACCAGTTTGACGACCGGCGCGTTCTGCTCCTCGCCGCCGAGGTCGTCGTCCTCCTGCTCCTCCACCACCTCGATGTCGTCCTCGATGCCTTCCATGATCAGGGCGAGCGAATCGGTCGGCGCGTAGTACTTTTCGACCGCGCGCTTGATGGCGACCTCGCTGCTGACCACGGGCTGGACGTCGAGACTCGTGATGAACTTGATGTCGTCGATGGCGAAGATGTTGGACGGATTGGCCATGGCGACGGTCAGGATGCGGCCGCGGCGTTCGACGGGCAGGACCTGGAACTTGGTGGCGACGTCGGCGGGAATCAGCCCGATGCATTCGTCGGAGATGTCGGTCTGGTCGAGGTCCACGACGGGCAGGTTGTAGACCTTGCCCATAAACTCGGTGTAGGTCTTCTCGTCCACGGCGCCGATCCGCATGAGCGCCAGACCGAGGGATCCGCCCTCGGTCTTCTGCTGCTCGCGGGCTTGCTCCACGTGGGACTCGTCGATGACCCCCGCCTCGAGCAGGCGAGCGGCGATCTTGTCCCGGACGACAACGCTACTGCCGGTATTCATGAACAGTTTCTCCGACCGCCGCGACCTCCTCGGAGACCTGCGCGGCAGTATTGCGGGCGTGATACGGGGCGAACCCGTCTAGTCGCAATATCACGTGCTCTATCGGTCACCCCCGCTCGGCCTTGAGGGGTTTTGCCCGGACCGTGTCGGTGCGGCGCCCGCGCCGCTTGCCGGTTGCAAGGGCCCCGAATCAGCGCTATCTCCCACGGCGAAAACCAGATAGGAAGTTATCCGGGCCGACAGCTTCGGCCCGATTCCCCGGATCTCTTGCAGATCGCGTGCACAGGCGAAATGCACGCCAGAGGCCCGCGCCTCCACGATGCGTGTCGCCAGGGCTGGCCCGATGCCGGGCAGCAGTACGAGAGAGTCGACCGGACAGGTGTTGGGATCCAGGGGTGTCGAGGGACGCCGCGCCAGGGCGGGCGACTTGCGGTGGGCGGGGGTCGCCGGATCGGTCACCGGCGGGAGCGTGGATTCGAGCCAGCCGGGTTCCCGCCATCCACCGGCCGGATCGACCATCAGCGCGTGGCGGACGAGTTGTCCGGCCAGCACCAGCATGACCGCCAGCACGAAACCGAGGGCCTCCCGCCGGCTCACGTCCGGCTCCGGCATCGACGCCGGAGCCGGCGAACGATCAGTAGTGGAAGACCCAGTGGAGCCGCCAGCGCATCTCCGACCCGTGCAGCACCGATCCCGCCGAGAGACGGGCCTCCTCGCCGGTGAGGTTGAGCATCTCCACCGAGAGGTTGGTGCCGACCAGGCGGAAGCCGGCGATCATGTCGACCCGGGTGTAGGCCGGCAGTTCGTAGTCCGCGGTCAAGAACCACGGATCGGTCATCTCGCCGCGGTGCGTGACGTACCACGCGAGCTGCAGGATACCGTCCTCCCGAAAGAAGTGGTTCTCCCATAGCGCGGAGAGCCGCCAGTCGAGGCTCGGCGGCAGGGCGACGGCGAGATCGCCCCGCCGCTCCCAGGTTCGCCACGTTCCCTCGGCGCGCAGCCGCATCCACCCCAGGAACCGTCCCTCTCGCGCCACCGCGGCGCGCACGGTCGCCGAATCCAGTTCGAGGCCGTTCTCCAGCCGCCCGACATCATCCGCGTCGGACGTGGCCAGCCAGCCGATCCCGTCGCGCAACCGGCGCAGCGCTCCGGACAGCGCAAGATCGAAGCCCGCCAGCCGCGAAGACACCGAACCGGCCAGGCGCCATTCGTGTTCGCGGTCGAGGTCGCCCTCCGGCAGCACGACGGTGTGTCGCCCGTCGGGGACGGTGACGCGCCACGCTGTCGCCAGCTCGTCGCTGCGCGGGGCCCGACCGCCGCGTTCCAGCCGCAGCGACCAGCGCGGGAGGATCCGGTTCTCGGCCACCTGCGCCGCGCCGCCGGCGAGCCAACCGCCGTGCTCGTCCCACCAGCCGTTCAGGTCGCCGTCCAGACGCAGGCCGCGCGTCCGCCAGGTCCGTGCTCCGCCCAGCGATGCGTACTCGCCCTGGAGCCGTACCGCACCGGTGTCGGCGACGGCCCAGCTCGCGTCCGTGCCCGAGTCTACGAGCGTCCAGCGGCCCCAGTCCGCGGTCACCGCGAGGGCCTCCTCCCGATCGCCCCACGCGGCGGTCGCGCCGTTGTCCGCGCCTTCCTGCTTGCGCGCGCTGCTGGTTTGCCGATCCCAGTCGACATCGGTGTCGAGCCAGCGCAGCGTCAATCTGGTCGGCCGACCGGCGGTGCGGGTGCGCCAGTCCACGACGGTGCGGGTGATCCACATGTCCTGGTGATCGACGTCGTAGACCGGCAGCCCCTTCTTGAGCTTCCGGACGTTCTCCAGACTCATCGCCAGGGTGCCCGCCTCGCCGAGATCGCGCGTCAGGACGCCCCGGCCGGAGCGGACCTTGCTGTGCCCCCAGAAGTCGGTCTGGTTGGCCTCGTCGAATTCGGAGTAGCGATACTCGCCAGGCGTACGAAAGTCGTAACCCTCGTTGTCCAGGCGTTCCTCGAAATCGAATCCCAGGCGCCACGGCGCGGCCGCGGTCAGCATGTGCACGTCGCGCAGGTAGGACTCGTGCGCGCCCTTGAACCAGCGGGTGTCCACCAGATCGCGGTCGGGCACCGGGTCGGCAGGCGCCAGTTCGACCCCGCCGCCGAGGCCGCCACGTCCGTCCAGCCCGAAGCCCGTCGTCCGCACCTGCCGACCGGCGCGCGCGATCGCCTCCGGATCATCCAGGAAACGGTTGCCCAGGCCCAACGGCACCCCGTCGCGCGTGAAGCGGGGCACGACCGCCGTTCCCGGCTCGCCGAAATAGACGGCGGCCGCCCCGAGTCCGCCGTCGGTCACCGGAAGCCAGGGCGTATTCCGGTCGAGATCCGTGCGCAACCACCCGGCGAACGGCTCCCACAACGGTCGTTTCCAGCCGAGACCCCGTTGCGGCGCACCCGGCGCCGGCGTGTCCACCGGTTCTGTCGTCCGGACACTGTCGGCAACCGCCTGCGCCGACGCGGTCGTCGCCCAGGCCGCCAGCAGCAACGGCGCGAGGATCCGGATCACGCGCGGACCCGGACTCCGCAGCCGCGCCAGCCGTTGCGCCAGCGTGGGCAACAGCGCGCCGAATCCGACCGCGCACGTCCCCAGATGCAACAACGTCACGGAGGCGCCCCCGGCGAGGGTCGCGACCAGAGGCATGTCGTACGCCACGACGACCGCGAGGTTGGTCAACAGATCCGTCAGGAGAGCCAGCACGATCCCGAGCACCGCCGAAACAGCCACCGCCGGCGTCCACGGCAGGCGGCGCACGGCCGGGGCGGCCAAGCCGCCGAACAACCCCGCCGCCCCCATGCCCAGCACCTGCGCCGCGAGGATCAGCGGAACCGGCGGTCCGAACGGGCTGGCCAGCGAGTAAAGCGCCGCCGACAGCGCGCCGACACCCATCGCCGTCAGCGGGCCGAGCGCCGCACCCGCGAGCACCGCGTTGAGCGTCATGAATTCGACACCGGGTATGCCGGCCAGCAAGTAGCCCAGCCCGACCCCGGTGCCGCTAAAAAGGCCCAGCAGAACAGCCTGCCGGACCCGGTGGAATTCTTTGTCCCCGGTTTGCGATATCATGAATCGCAGGGTAGGAGATTTGTCCGGCCAGGGCAAGCCCGTCCGTTCAGACGACGGGCGCCCGCAACCGATGAGCCACATCCGCGAAGCCGGCATCGACGCCGTGGACCGCCCGGTAGTGCGTCTGGGCGTCGGCCGACCGGCCGAGTTCCTCCAGGATCCGGCCCGCGTTGTAGCGTAACCCGAGCACCGAGCGATCGGTCGGATCGCCCGTGGCCAATCCCTCCTCGAGGACGTCCAGGGCTTCTTCGAGCCGCCCCTCGCGGTACAGCGCGACGCCCCACATCTCACGGGCCTGCATCGCATGGCCCGCATGGCGGGCCGCGCCGGCGAACGACAGGGTCGCCTGGTCGTAGAGTCCCATTTCGAGGTAGACCAGCCCGCGCTGGTACTGCGCCTCGGGATCCTCATCGTCGATCTCTCCCATGTTCCGGCCGATCTCGCTCGCGATCGTCGAGACCTGCTCGGTCGCGCTGCTGCGCAGGATGTCCTCGCCTTCCTCGGCCAGGATCTCGTCGAGCAGGTTGATCGTGTCGCTCGACAGATCTCCGAGCCCGACATCCGCGACCTTCACCGCGGCGGCTTCCTCGACGGCCGCAGTCGCGTCGTCGATGAGGTCCGCGAAGCTGGTTTCGCCTCCGAGGTCGATGCTGATGCATCCTTCCTCGTCGCGGTCTAGAAGATCGTCCGTCGTATCGGCGGCCGGTGCGACAGGCTCGTCCGACACCGCGAACGGAGAACCCTCGTCGGTTCTGTCCAGTTCCGTGTCGGTGTCCAGGAACGTCTGGAAGGCGTCCATGGCAGGGGCGACCTCGGCGGCCGGTTCCTCGTCCATGAGTTCGGTGGCGACGTTGGCGTACGACGCCGCGTCCTCCGCGACATCGGCGAACGACCCCTCATTCTCGCCCGGCGCGACGACCTCGCGAACCGTTTCCGCCGACTGGTCCTCCGCGCCGGCGTCGAGGTCGATGGCGTGGTGGTCCTTGAATCCCGCAGGCGACACCACATCCCCGGTCATTTCGCGCCAATGCGTGTATTCGACGTAATTCACCAGCTCGGGAACCGCACTTTCCAGCGCGGCGATCGCCGTCGCGGCCTCCTCCGTCGATCCCGCCTTGTGCATCAGGACGGCGCGCAGACACCCGGCCCGCGCGGCCTCCAGCTTCATGTCCCAGATGCGATAGATACCCTCGACACGTTCGAGGACCCGGTCGCTGCCCGGGTAGAGGTCGAAGAGTTCGAGGCAGCGCTTGACGAAGATGTCCTTGATCTCGCCCGAGATTTCCTCGGCCGCGGCCAGGAACGTCAACGCGTACTGCTCGCCCTCGCCCAGAAGCCCCTGCGCCGAACGGATCTCGGCGAGGAACCAGTTGGCGTTGAGATTCTTGTCGTCGTGGCGCAGGACCTTCTTGTAGACGGCCTGCGCGTTGTTCAGCAGCCCCGTCTGCTTGTACCGGGACGCCGCCTGCAGGAACTGTCGCAGGGCCTTGGCGGTGTCGCCGGCCTTGAGGCAGATGTCGCCGTACTCGTTGAGCAACGAAGGGTTGCTCTTATCGAGCTCCAGGATACGAGCATAGGCTTCCGCGGCTCCGGACCAGTCGCGTTTCCGCCCCGATTCGTATGCTTGTTGCTTGAGCTTGCGCAATTTCGAGGACAAGGAGACGCCCCTTGCGAGTCCCATGATATGACGACATTACCGGACCATGTGACCCCTTGGTCGACAGGATCTCTTGTTTATCATCGTTCGGTCGCGCCGGATGTTGCGCACAAAAACCGGGCGGGTGTCCCGACACCGACACCCGCCCGCAGCAACCATCCTGTCGGATCAGACGACCCGGCGACCGCCCCGCCAGACCTCCGCGACCTGATCGAGACCGCCGTGATAGGCCACGAGCCGGAAATCGTCGCCGGCGAGCACCACGAAATCGGCCGCTTTGCCCGGAGCCAGGGATCCCACCTCCGCCGCCAATCCGAGCGCCCAGGCGGCGTTCAAGGTCGCCGCGACCAGCGCCTCGCCCGGCACCATCTTCATCTGGCTACAGGCGATCGACTGCACCAGCGGCATCGCGTGCACCGGGCAGCTACCCGGATTGAAGTCGCTCGCGATCGCCACCGCACACCCCGCCTCGATCATGCGGCGCGCCGGCGCGTACTCCCGCAGACCCAGCGTGAAAACCGTCGCCGGAAGCAACGTCGCCACCGTCCGCGACCCTGCCAGAGCGGCGATGCCGTCGTCCTGGATGCGGATCAGGTGGTCGGCGCTGTCGGCGCCCAGACGCGCGGCCAGCGCCGAACCGCCCATGGGCTCCAGCTCGTCCGCATGCACGGTGCAGCGCAGGCCGAGTTCCATCGCGCGGGTCAGGATGGTCTCGGTCTCGGCCAGATCGAAGACCGACGGCTCGCAGAACACGTCGCACCGCTCGGCCAGCTTCATCTCGACCACTTGCGGCAGTACCTCGTCGCATACCAGGCGCACGTATTGATCGCGGCGATCGCGGTACTCGTCGGGCACCTCGTGCGCCGCCAGACACGTCAGCACGGCCCGGATCCCGACCGCGTCGGCGGCCCGCCGCGCCGCGCGCAGCATCTTCAGCTCGTCGTCCAGGTTCAGGCCGTAGCCGCTCTTGATCTCCACGGTCGTGGTGCCGCTGGCGAGCATGCGGCGCAGACGCGGCAAGGTGATCTCCACGAGGTCGTCCTCGTCCCGGGCGCGCATGTCCCGCACCGAAGCCCGGATACCGCCGCCGGCAGCCGCGATCTCCAGGTAGCTCTCGCCCCGCAGCCGCCGCTCGTACTCGTCCTGCCGCGTCTTGCCGAACACCGCGTGGGTGTGCGGATCGACCCAGCCGGGCACGACCGCGCGACCGGCGACGTCGACGATCGTCAGCGACGCCGGCGGCGCCGCGTCCCCGAAGAGCGCGCGACGGACGTCGGCCTCCGGTCCCGCCGCAACGATCCGTCCGTCCGCCACCGCCAGCGCCGCACCTGCGAAGGCGCCGATGTCGGCCAGCTTCGCGCCTCGCCGCGGCCCGTCGCCGTCGCCGACGGGATCGTGGACCGTGC
>CAZJMO010000084.1:10537-10752 GCA_964547085.1 uncultured Fibrobacteraceae bacterium
CAGCCGGGCACGACCGCGCGTCCTCCGACGTCGACGACCGTCAGCGCCGCCGGCGGCGTCGCGTCCCCGAAGAGCGCGCGGCGAACCTCGGCCTCCGGGCCCGCAGCGACGATCCGGCCGTCGGCCACCGCGAGCGCGGCGCCTTCGATCACCCCGACGTCGGCCAGCTTGATGCCGCGTCGCGGACCGTCTCCGTCCCCGACGGGATCGTGCAC
>CAZJMO010000085.1:0-2453 GCA_964547085.1 uncultured Fibrobacteraceae bacterium
TACGGCAAGTATTACCACGGTGACACTGAACCGCTCCGTGATCTCCTGAAGACGCCGTTGCGGACGCCGTCCTTGTAGCGGTGCTCGAGCAGGAAGAGCTGCTCCGGATCCAGATCCAGCGTCTCGCGCGCGTCGTAGATGGTCCTGATGCGGGCGAAGAGGCGCTTGTCGAGGTGCAGCGCGTCGGCGTGGGCGGCCAGACGCGGCGACATCCGCTGGTTGATCTGCCGGAGCTGGTCGTTGGTATTGGCGCTGATGAGGTTGTGGAACACCGCATCGACCTCGCCCAGCAGATGTCCCGACCGGTCCAGCGCCGCGATCGTGTTCTCGAAGGTCGGCGCGTCGGGATTCTCGCCGATGGCCGCGATTTCGGCGCGCTCCTGCTTCATGCCCTCCTCGAACGCGGGTTCGAAATGCTCGGGCTGGATGCGGTCGAAAGGCGGCACGTCGAAGGCGGTGCCGTACGGCGCGAGGAAGGGGTTGTCGCCGGAGGTGATGTCGTCGGAGCTCTGGCCGGCGCATCCACCGAGCGCCAGGAACGCGGCGACGGCAAGCAGGCAGGTGGTCTTCATGGGCATGGTCCCTTCAGACTGGTCGGTTGGGGTCGGGGTGTCGCCGGGTATCATAGGACAGTCGCGGAGCGATCCCAAGCAGATCCGGGCGCAATGCGAAAAGGGACGCCGGTCAGAACGTCAGCACCACGCCCAGCTCGTACATCGTCAGGTCGGTGCGGCTCTTGGATGGGTCGAATACCGCCTCGTCGCCCTCGATGGTGATGTCGCCCTCGCTGAGGTACTCGGCCTCGGCGCCCTCGATGTGGAGGACCTTGAAGTCGAGCAGCACGCCGGGCGCGTTCGCGCTGCCGCCGCCCTGGCTGAGCCGGATCTGCACGCCTCCGCCGGCGCCCCAGAAGGTCGCGAAGTCGTCCAGGTTGGTCTCGCGGCCGACCTCGTCGTCGCCCCACCAGTCGTCGTCCTCGAGCTTGGATTCGGTCCAGAAGTAGTTGATGCCGGCGCGGGCCTCGGCGTAGGGCTGCACGATGCCGGGCAACGGGCGCCACTGCGCGAAGAGGAAGGCGCCGGCCACGTTGTTGTCGGTCGTCAGGTCGAAGTCGTCCACCAGGGGCAGGTCGTAGTCGCGCGTCTCGCTGCCGTACATCATGGCGTCGAGGCCGACGCCGAAGGTCAGCGCCGGCTGCGGCCGCACGCCGTAGTGCAGGGCGATGCCGAAACCGGGATCGCCGATCGTGTCGCCGAACTCACCGGCGGGGTCGCCTAGGATGAGGCGGATGCCGCCCTCCTGGTCCATGGCGGTGGCCGAGGTGGCGACGGCGATCAAGGCGAGGAGCGCGGCGATCTTCAGGTACTTCATACTGTCTCTCCTTTTGTCCCGTCGGCGTCGTCGTATTCATAGATTCAGCACCATCGTCGTGCCCATACGCAGTCGACATGGGGACTGTTTCTGAAGATTGTCGACCAATATCCTCGAATCATCACGATATCGGTGTCGGATTCACAGTACGATGGCCGGGCCGATCAGACCCGAACCGAAATGGAGCTCCGGATGAAACCCGCCAAGATCGCCGCCTGGCTGCTCCTGCTCGCGACCCTCTCCTCCTCGACGCGATCGATCCCGGCCGCCCGCGCCCAGTGCACCGCGTTCTGTCTCCGCGACGACCTCACCGTCATCGTCGGCAAGAACCTGGACTGGGACTGCGGCGACGGTCTGCTCGTCGCTCACCCGCGGGATGCCGGGCACGGCCGCAGGTTCGGCAGCGTCACGTTCAACCAGTTCGGCGCCGACCTGCCGCTCGGCGGCCTCAACGAGGTCGGGCTGGTGGTGGAGGAACTGTCGTACGCGCCGACACGCTGTCCGGACACCGAGGGACGGCCGGCCGTGAACGAACTCACCTGGATCCAGCACCTGCTGGACCGTTGCGGCTCGGTCGACGAGGCGCTGGGTACGGCCGACACGCTGGCCGTGGAGCGGCGCCGGTTCGGACTGCATTACCTGCTCGCCGACCGCGCGGGCGACGTGGCGGTTGTGGAGTTCCTGGACGGCCGGATGGTGGTGTACCGCAGCGCGGACCTCCCGGTCCCCGTACTCGCCAACGACACCTACGACAACTCGCTGAACTACCTGCGTCGCCACGCCGGATTCGGCGGAGAACGCCGCGAAACGGACGGGCCCGAGTCACCCGAGCGGTTCGTGCGCGCGGCGCGGGGCGTGGCCGCCTTCGCGGACGGGGTCGGTGCGGAGGATCCGGTCGCGCACGCGTTCGCCGTTCTCCAATCGGTCCGCCAGCAGGACACCCGGTGGTCCGTCGTCTACGACGCGCGCGCGCTCTCGGTGACGTTTCGCGTCTCGGTGCGGCCGGGCCCACGCACGGTCCGTCTCGACGACCTGGAACTCCACCGCACGCCGCGGCGTCGAGTGCTCGACCTCGTCGGCAC
>CAZJMO010000085.1:2463-5077 GCA_964547085.1 uncultured Fibrobacteraceae bacterium
CCCGTGTTTTGCGGGAGAAGAATTCTAACTCCAGTCTGGCCCGGTCCGTCATCCGAATGGGTCGACTGGTCTCCGGAGATCGAGCGGCGGCTGCGCGCGCGGGTCGGCGCGTTCCCCTGACGACGGTGGGGCGAACCCACAAAAAACGACCCCGCCCTCGAGAAGAGGACGGGGTCGCAACGATGGTGCAGATCAAATCGACCGTCAGGCCGAATCGACCGCAACTACCACCGGGAACCGCCACTGCGCGGCTCGCGCGGGCGCGCCTCGTTGACGTTCAACTCGCGACCGTCGAGCTCCTTGCCGTTGACGCCCTGGATCGCCTGCATGGCCGCGTTGTCGTCGGACATCTCGACGAAGCCGAAGCCCCGCGAACGGCCGGTCTCGCGATCCATGACGACGCTGGCGCTGGTCACTTCACCGAACTGGGTGAACATGGCGGACAGGTCGCGGTCGTTGCTGTTGAAACTGAGGTTGCCTACGTAGATCTTCTTCAATTCAGAACTTCCTTGGGACTCGCTGGAGCCGACGGTGATTCCATGATCGGAAATGCTGGCCGGGTCCAAAAATAGGACGAACGCGGTCGTCCGTCCTTGCTACCAACGTCGGTGTTTCCAGCCAAAGCGCAAGGCCTAAATTGCAGGACCGCGTCAGGTCGGAGGAATCCGCGAACCATTTACGGTGTTATATTGTCCTCATTCGCCCCGCCGGCGATCCCCGATCCACCGTCCCGATTGGAGCCGGCCATGAATATCCTCCTCGTCGAACCCCGCACGCCCGAGACGTTCTGGAGTCTCCGCCACGCCCTGCGATTCGTCGGTCGACGCGCCGCCAACCCGCCGCTGGGCTTGCTGACCCTGGCCGGACTGATGCCGCGCCGCTGGCATTATCGCCTGACGGACCTGAACACCGGTCCCCTCTCCGACGACGACCTGCGCTGGGCCGACCACGTGCTTGTGAGCGCCATGGAAATCCATCGCGACGGCGTCAAGGACCTCGCGCGCCGCTGCCGCGACGCCGGCAAGCCGCTCATCGGCGGCGGCCCGCTGTTCCTCGGCGAGGCCGACCGCGCCCTCGGCGTCGACCATGTCGTCGTGGGCGAGGCCGAGGAAATCGTGCCCGCCCTGATCCGCGACATGGACCGCGGTCGATTGCAACCCTGCTACAGGGCGGAACGCTTTCCCGCCATTGCCCTGTCCCCGATCCCGCGCTGGGACCTGGTGGACCTGCGGCACTACGCCACGCTGTCGGTGCAGTCGTGCCGCGGTTGTCCGTTCGACTGCGAATTCTGCGATGTCGTGGCGCTCAACGGCCGCATACCGCGCTACAAATCGCCGCAGCAGTTCCTGTCCGAACTGGAGTGCCTGCGGCAACTCGGCTGGCGGGGTCCGGTGTTCGTGGTGGACGACAACTTCGTGGGCAACAAACCGCGATGTCACGAGCTCCTGCACGCGATCATCGCCTGGCGCGCGCGCACGAAAACCCGGATGACGTTCATCACCGAAGCCTCGGTGGACATGGCCGGCGATTCGACGTTGCTCGACCTCATGGTGACCGCCGGTTTCAAGAAGGTGTTCATCGGCCTGGAAACGCCGAACGCCGCCAGCCTGCGCGAGTGCCGCAAGCTGCAGAACCTGCGGGGCGACCTCGCCGACGCCGTACGCACCATCCAGCAGGCCGGCATGGAGGTCATGGGCGGCTTCATCGTCGGCTTCGACAGCGACGAGCGCGACATCTTCCAGCGACAGTTCGAGTTCATCCAGAAGACCGGCGTGGTCACCGCCATGGTCGGGCTGCTGCAGGCCATGCCGCGCAGCCGCCTGTACCGGCGTCTGGTCGGCGAGGGCCGAATCCGCGACGACGGCACCGGCGACAACACCACGCTCGGCATCAATTTCGAGCCGCGCCTGGACCGTGAGTTCCTGGAGGAGAATTACCGCCGGCTCATGCAACGTCTGTACGAACCACGCACCTACTACCGACGCATCCGTACCTTCCTGGCATCCCATACGGTGCGCGGCCCGCGGGAGGCGCTGACCTGGCGCGACATCGGCGCGATCGCGAAATCGATCTGGTTCATCGGCCTCCGCCACCCCGGACGGCGGGCCTACTGGAGCTTCCTGGCCGGCACACTGTTCCGGCACCCGCGCCAGCTCGGCGTCGCCCTGACCTTGGCCATCATGGGACACCATTTCCGGCTGGTGGCGGCGGGGCTGTAGCGGAAACCGTCCGGAACGGGGGGCCGTCGGAGAGCACCGTCGCTATCTTGCCCGCAATCGGTTACGGCCGGCGCCATCTGCCGCTCCGGCCGTCCACTGACGCGTGCCGTCCAGATCGAAAGGGGTCGCCGTGAAATCGGTCGCCGACGTCATCAAGATCGCCATCCGGAACGAGGTCCAGGCCAAGACATTCTACGGCAAGGCGTCCGAGATCGTCGCACCCGGCGAATCGCAGATGGTCTTCATCGAGCTTGTGGAGATGGAGGACGCCCACGCGCGGCGCCTGGTCGAGGGATTCGGCGGGAAATTGCGATCAGAGCGCGTCGCCGCCGCGCCGATCCCCGCCGCGGTGGAGGCCGCCGTGCGTGAGGCGACCAAGGCCTTCGGCGACGGTC